>DASWQK010000030.1:0-5114 GCA_036403735.1 Pyrinomonadaceae bacterium | reverse complement strand
GACGCTTTACGCCCTCCCTTTTCTCCACAAGGAGTCAATTTTCACTTCGTGGCCGAATCTGCGCTTGATTAGTGAGAGTGCCTGAAAAAAGCCTGTCACACCACGGCCCACTCATCACCATAGTCGAGCCTGGTTTGTCCCGGGCTAATAAGTTAACCAGATGAAAGTCCTTTATCAGAGTCAAATCCAAATGAAGCTCGCACGCAATTCAAGAACAGTCTTCTTGCTGGCTTGTGTCGTGTGGCTGATCGCAGTTGGTTTTGGGCTGCGGCTGGCTCCATCAGGCTTTGGGGGACGATCCGGATGAAGTCTCTGAAATACTGGATGTCTATCGCGAGCAGATGGCGGAGAGTTTGATCAAACTCGATGCGGCCATCGCCGGCGCTAATGCGGAAGAGATAAACCTGATCGCTCACAATTGCGCCGGCACCAGCGCCAATTGCGGCATGATCGCGCTCGTTAATCCCTTCCATGAACTAGAGCGAATGAGTCGCGAAAATCAATTGATGGGCGCTGCTGATCTGAGTGCAGTAGTCACGTTAGAGTTTGAGCGGGTTAAGCTCTTTCTTGCAGAACGATTCGCGCCGCTTGCCGCGCAATGAGAGGAACTAAAACAATGTCATTTACAATCAAACAACCCATGTTGCGCGTTTTGATAGCTGACGATGATCCCGTCATCAGATGCTTAGTCGCTTCAAGTGTGAAGAGGGCGGGATATACGCCTGTCGAAGTCAACGATGGCCGAGAAGCTTATCGCACCCTGCAAGCTGATTCCAATTTCAAAGCGGCAATATTCGACATGATGATGCCCTTTCTTGAAGGCATCGATGTTATTCGCCATATGCGGACGGAGAATCGGCTGAGGCGGATTCCGGTGATGATGATTACATCGGAACCCGATCCGAAAGTGATGATCGACAGCTTCGCAGCAGGCGCAACGCTATACCTTCCGAAACCATTCACTCCCGAGCAATTGCACACCACGCTCGGCATGCTCTTCAGCAGAAGAGTGTTTGCTTGATGAACTCAATCGATTCTCGGATGAGCATAATAATCGGCGATGTGTGGAACGACTGTGTTGCCGTCGCAATTGACGTGACGGTTCTGGGAAGTCTTGAATCCGCGCAAGCTGATGGAGAGCCGGATCTGATCGTGGAATTGATCGACCTTTTTTTGAAAGACGCACCCCGCCGATTGGCCAATATGTCCACGTTCCTTGAAGATGGAGATCTTCATTCGCTGTCACGAGAAGCGCACTGTCTTAAAGGGAGTAGCGCGACCCTGGGTGCGCTGGTTATGACGAAACTTTGCCAAGCCGTTGAAAACATCGTTCGGGATCGGCCGTGGGAGATCGCCAGGCCCTTGAGCGACCTTCATCACGAGTTTCTGCGCGTGCTCGAAGCTTTGTCAGCAGAGAGACACAATAGAACTGCGCGACTTCCAGCCCTTCGCTGAATACGAAAACCAGGACGGAGGGACCTGCAACTTAAGGAGTTTACTCATGCCCAAGATTGTCGTCGTTGAAGATCAGCAAGTTCTGGCAACTGTTTATCGAAACAAGTTCCTCGCCGAAGGACATCAAGTCGAAGTCGCGATCGATGGCGAAGCGGGAGTTGCTTTGATCAATCGCGTGAAGCCTGATCTGGTGATCCTCGATGTGATGTTGCCAAAGCTCAACGGTATCGAGGTGCTTAAGAAGGTTCGCGCGAACCCGTTGTTTGAAACTCTGCCGGTGATTATTTTTTCCAATGCGTCGCTGCCCGGCATGGTGGAAGAAGCATGGAAAGCAGGGGCGACGATGGTCCTCTCAAAATCGAGTCACAGTCCCAAACAGATCGTCGAATCGGTGCGTTGCGCCTTGCAGACCACGGGCAACCAAAAGCTGGAAACCAAAACCGCGGCTAATGCCCCCTTACGGTCGAGTGACTCGCTTATGTCGTCCGAAAAAACGCCGGGACACGTTTTGTTGATTGAAGATCACCCTGACGTGCGGGCTCTGTTGTCCTCTCTGCTGGATCAGGCTGGCCATCAGGTTACCAGCGTCGAGAGCCATGCGGGGGCCTTACGCAAAGCTAAACTTCAGGAGTTCGATTTGTTCTTAATCAATCGCATTTGTCCGGATGGGCCGGGGCTGACTTTGTGTCGTCAACTTCAGGAATTATTTCCGCGACAGCCGATTGTCATGTATTCAACCGCCGCGTTGCCGGCGGAACAACAAGCCGGCCTGGATGCGGGTGCTCGCGCGTACCTCGCGAAGACCAGCGAGTTGCTGAACATCGGCAGTTTCTTGTCGTCGGTGATGGCCGCGTGATTCTCTCGCGCACGGGCCGCAAGCGAACCAGGAAACTTCACAGTCGAACAGTGAGAGGATGTCAGGTCGGCTCGCGAATTCATTCACGCGTCATCAGTTCAACCTGATGCTGGATCTTAACCATGCACTTTATCCGCCCGCAGCTCGAAAACATCCGCCGACCGGTGAGATACCGCACGCTCGCCGATCTCTGAGACGGCATTGTTTGCGCTGACTCGCCAAATTCTTGTCGGCCCGTCTAGATTTTTGCTAGGGACAATCCCCCATACATTCTCAGAATCTTCCTGATTGCGGCGGATTGCCCAGATGCTTACGCTGTGCCCCGTAACCCGGGAGCAACATGACCCATCAAAGCAGTAACCCGACTTGTTGAATGTCGCTTCCTACTGCGCTTGAAGACAGATTTGCTGTAGGCAACCAGAAACTACAGTGATCTTAGTCGCAGTTCCTCTTTAGGTTTCGTTGCCCCTGAATCGAACCGGCGAGTGCGGCGCACACCTCGATCGCTCGGGTACCCTACCTAAAAGAATCGTGCCAACTACGCGCCTCGGCAGCAGCAGTCGAGTTGTAAATGCGGTTCTTGAGACATACGCCGAGGGGGGAAAAATTTAACGAGAACGCGGTGGGCCACGTGGGAGCCACCGCGCGAGAAAGGACGTCGTATCGGGGGCGAGCACGGCGTCCTTCTCTCACTTTCTCCGAAAGGTAATTAGTCATTTATATCCGGCCCGACCATTGCCCCTGGCAGGCCCGGCAATTTCGTCACACCGAAGCGCTACGGCAATTTGCCCCAGAGCCCCGAACTTCTCTCCCGGTTCAAGACTCGAACTCGGATGATGAATCGCCGCGAGTCCGGCGATGAGCTGGTGCTTTGGTCTACAAACGTTGAAGTTGAGAAGTGCACACGGTAATGGAAATGAGCCCTACGCCGACTGAAGCTCAGATCAATGGCATCGATGAAAGGAGAGCGTCACCTTGGCGCGCGTTCGGGACATTATCGCTCAAATATCGGTTGCCGCTCCTGATTGGCGTGCTGTTGTCTGCAGTGGTGGTTCTATTCACGTGGGCGTCATACCGTGCCATGAAAGAGTCATCGCAGGAGATGGGCCGCGAGCGCTTGACGCAGCTGACTGGTTATCTGACGGTGCAAATGGGACAAGGAGTGGCGGCCACTGCCCTGCGAACCGTGACCGCCGCGAGTGATCCGGCGATCCGCAATTTCCTAAAGTCGCCTACTCAGGAATCGCGTGATGCCGCTGTGGCAAACGTGAAGCAACTCTTGAATGGCGCCGATCAGGGCAATTTGCAAGTTGAGATCTGGAACAGCAAAGCCGAGCGCCTGCTGGTTGAGCCCGAAATTAATGTCGATTCGTCTGCAGAGCTGACTGGCGATCTTAAGAAGAGCTCCGCCCCGCCCTTCAAAGCCGTCGGCGCAATTCAGATCGTGAACGGTGTGCCCGCTTTTCCGATTGTCGCCGCAACTCAGGATGAAGCGGGAAACGTCCTCGGTTACTTCGTCAAGTGGCGAAAGTTTTCGGCAAATCCCGAAGCACGTCGCCAAATAATGGACATCGTCGGCAATGGCGCAGTGATTTACCTCGGCAATGCTAAGGGCAATCTTTGGACAGACCTTGCGCAGGTTGCACCGAACCCGCCGGCGACGGTGGAGGCGCTAACAAAGGGCGTGGAATACCAACGTGACGGACAGTCCATGATGGCGCTGGCGCGGCCGATTCCCGGTACCCCGTGGTTTGTGCTTATCGAATTTGCGACCCGGCCGCTGCTAGCACCGGCAAACAAGTTTCTGCGTCGTACGATCATCATCAGCTTGGCGTTGCTCATCATCGGAGTGGCCGCATCAATCCTGTTGAGCCGAAACATTACCGGGCCGCTGTCAGCGATTACGAGCGCCGCGTCGGCGATTAGCTCAGGCGATTATTCACAGCAGGTCAAGATCACTGGCCGCGATGAGTTGGCAGAGCTGGCCCACGCTTTCAACGCCATGGTTGCCAAGACCAGAGATTCGCAACGCGAACTCGAGCGCAAAGTCAAAGAACGCACCGCTCAACTCGAGGCCGCGGCCGGCGCGCTTTTGATGGTTGACCAAAGCGGAGTGATCACAACTGCGAACGCCAGGGCCGAAGAGCTGTTTGGTTACGACAGCGACGAGTTGTTGGGAAAGTCGTTGGAAATACTGGTGCCCGCCCGATACCGCGGCGGACATCCGGATTTGCGAAAGAGTTTTTTTGCGCGACCCACAGCGCGACCGATGGGCGTCGGGCGTGAACTGTTTGGCCAGCGGCGAGATGGAACAGAAGTGCCCATCGAAATTGGCCTCAATCCAATTCAAACGGACGAAGGCGCGTTTGTGCTGGCCAACATCATCGACATCACGGAACGCAAGCGTGCGGATGAGCGCTTCCGGCTGGTAGTCGAAGCTGCTCCGAGCGCGATGATCATGGTTGACGAACAGGGCCTCATCAGTCTGGTGAATACGCAGACTGAACAACTGTTCGGCTATGCGCGAACCGAATTGCTCGGCCAACGGATGGAGATATTGGTGCCGCAACGATACCGCGCATCTCATCCCAATCTACGCGCCGGCTTCTTCCAGCATCCATCGACCCGCTCGATGGGCTCAGGTCGCGACCTCTACGGGCTATGCAAGGACGGCAGTGAAGTCCCAATTGAAATCGGACTTAATCCCGTCAACTCGGCCGAAGGAGCTTTCGTTCTTGCCAGCATTATTGACATCAGTGAGCGCAAACGTTCGGAAGAAGATTTGCGCAAAAGCGAGGAACGA
>DASWQK010000029.1:0-5359 GCA_036403735.1 Pyrinomonadaceae bacterium | reverse complement strand
TGTGGAATAAATTGATCTTCTCGCGGCATTGGTTACCCTCCCGGTAAGAACACGTCAAGCTGGCGCACTATACACCAACCTCGGCAATGACGCGTCCCGCCAACCTCAGCAGGTCCGGTTTTATCGCCGCCCTCTCCACCTTGACGGTATCATGATACTTATATACATTGGTACACATAACGAAGCAAAACAACCCGATGAGAGGGAGCGTCATGAAAAAGACGAAGGCACAGGCAAGTGGTGCAATTAGCAAAGGGATACTCGTCGAGCGCGTGCAGACTGGCATCCGGATCGAAAAACGTCTGCTCAAGGTCCTGAAAGCGCTGGCTGAATACCACGATCTAACGCTGGGGGATTTGCTGGAAGGCATTGTGTTACATGCCTTTGACGGCCGCCACCCGTTCAGCGAAGAAACCCGGCGCCGGATCGTCGATCTGAAACAGATTTATCGTTTGGATCTCGATGCTGATGCGAGTCATCGATTGCTGGAAGCAGAAAACAAGCAAGGGAAGCCGCACGCGAAACGCGCCGCGAAAGGAAAGAGATGATAGTTTCCAGGTCAGACCAGGAATTCATTCGCAACTTCGAAGCCTGCACGCTTCCAGCTGAACGTTTTCATCATCAGGAACACGTCCGCGTGGTCTGGTTATACCTGCTCCGATATTCAGTGCTGGAAACACTCGCCAGGTTCTCTGAATCTCTCAAGCGGTTTGCGGCTGCAAATGGCCAAGCCACTCTCTATCACGAGACGATCAGTTGGGCTTATGTCTTTCTGATTCATGAACGAATGGCCCGTCGCGCGGGCGAACAGACGTGGGCTGAATTCAGGGAGACGAACAGCGATCTGTTCGATTGGCAGACGAGCATTCTCAAATCGTATTACCGGGATGGGACGCTTAAATCAGAACTGGCGCGGAAGACATTCGTCTTGCCGGATCGATTTGAACCTCATTGTTTAGCGGGGGATGCCGAGGTGCAGTAGTGGTGAAATCAGTTTTCACCACCAGGAGAGAAAGGCACAAAGAACCTGAAATTATTTTGTGCCTTCGTGTCTTTGTGGTAAGTGTCGTCGCCTACGTCGGCGACCAGGTTCATTTCGCCACGGCCGTTAATTTCTTGGGGGCGATCAACGTCCAGGCTTCGCGGATGTGCAAAGCGAGTTCCTTATCGCTAACTCGATCGACTTCTATTCCGATCCAACCACGGCAGCCCACGTAAGGCGGGCGATAAAACTTTTTCGGCGCTTTCTTGATCAGCATTTCCTGGATTCCAATTGCCGCCGGGACCGTCACCGCGACGTGGCCATCGTCGTGATGGTTGTTGGAGAACATGGCGAACACTTTCTTTCCGACGAACCATGTCGGTTCGCCGTGCGAGATCTTTTCCCACGTTTCAGGTAGCGACAGACATATGCGGCGCACGCGTTCGATCTGTTCACTGCCTTCATCGGACCTTTTGTTTTGGAGGTTGTGTTTCACTAGTACTTACAAATCATCGACAGGATCTACAAGATTCACAGGGAGTTAACAAGCGGCTCGGCATTGATTGAAATCCTGGAAATCATGTCAATCCTGTCCAATTGTCTTCTCCGTCTTCACTGTTGAATTGAGCTCCAATCCGCAGTCGGCCTGCCGAGCCAAACCCAAACGATATAGTCCACTCTTGGTGGCTCGCCGCCCACGGCCCGCAGGCGCGCATTAATCTGGCCGCGGTGATACTGGCTGTGCAACGCCACCTGAAGCATCGTCTCAGAAATGCTAACGCGCTCAGGCTTACGCCCGAGTTCACGCTCCACGATGTCGCCCCAGGGGAGCTTCATTGGTTGTGAAATTTCTTTATCAGTCAGCGCTGCAAAATGTGCGCTCAATTCCGGATAGTAACTGCGGCCCCAAAGTACCAGGGAGTTCACCTCGTCAAATGTCGGGTACGGCGTGTTGGGCGGTTCGCCGCGCCAGGCGCGCAGGAAGGCGCGCTGAACCAGATGCAGATGATAAAAGAGATCGCGGAGCTTCTGATCGGCGCGCGCCTCCGGAGAAATAAGCACGGCGCGCCAAACACTGGCGTCGGCCCATTCCATATGGCGGTAGAGCTCATTGAGATCGGCAAGATTCATGTCTTTGCCTCGGTGGTAAACAACTTAACTTCTGGTGCATCTTCGGTCAGCTTAACCAGACGATCAAATCTCAAACCGATCTTGTTCAGTAGTTTCTGCGAAGCCTCGTTATCCGGCGAAGTGATGGCCAGAACGCGTGCAAGTTTAAGTGTCTCGCCTGCATGGTCGATTACGGCCGCGGCGGATTCGAAGGCGTAGCCCTGGTTCCAGTAAGCGGGCAGAAAAGCAAATCCGATGTCAGGATCCGGAAGAGTCTCTCTCTTCAGTACGCCACAGATGCCGATCGGCGCTCGATTCATTTTCAATTCGACCAGATATAAGCCAAAGCCGTGCGCCTCATAGCTCTTCACTGGTCCATCGACGATGTAACGTCGCGCGGCATCCAGATCGCGCGCGCCTTTATCTCCGATATAGCGAATGAACGACGGATCGTTCAGCAGTTCGAGAATGAACTCAGCGTCGATGTCCGGCGCCAGATGGCGCAGTCTTAAGCGTTCGGTTTCGAGAATAATCAAGGTCTGCCGATGATACCCGCGGTCAGTTCTGTGCCAAAACGTAGGATGATAAGATCAGTACCGGGAGCGACCGCAACCAGAATTGATTCATTGATCCATTGACTCATTGAATCAATGAAAGAATGAACAAATGAATCAATCAAAACTATGAACCAACAACTATCAGCGATTGAAAACTTTCGCAGGCTTCACGATTCAGGATGTTTTGTCCTGCCGAATCCGTGGGACGCGGGCTCGGCAATCTATCTTGAACACCTGGGATTCAAAGCACTGGCAACAACATCGGCGGGTTTTGCATTCTCGAAAGGATTTGCGGATGGGCCGGCGCAGGTAACGCGCGATCTGATGCTGGATCACTTTCGCGAGATTGCGGCCGCGACTTCATTGCCGGTCAACGCGGATTTTCAGAACGGTTACGCCGACGATCCCGACGGAGTCGCAGCAAACGTGAAAGCCTGCATCGCAACCGGCGTCGCTGGTTTATCGATTGAAGACAACAGCGGTCGAAATGATCAGCCGCTGTACGATTTCGATTTAGCAGTTCAGCGAATCAAAGCAGCGCGTGCCGCGATCGATCAATCGGGAACTCGCGTTGTGCTCACCGCACGATGTGAAGCCTGGCTGGTTGGTGATCCTGACCCGCTCCGCACCTCGCTGGATCGTCTCGTTGCCTTTGCTGACGCGGGAGCTGACTGTCTCTACGCTCCGGGGGTTAGCGCGGCTGACGAGATCGCTCAGCTGGTGAAAGCGTTGGCGCCAAAGCCGGTCAACGTTTTGGTCTCGTCGAATAATTGCAAACTTACTTTGTCTCAACTTGCTGATGTGGGCGTACGCCGCATCTCAGTCGGCGGCGCGTTGGCACGAGCCGCATGGGCCGGCTTTATTCAATCCGCAAAAGAGATCTATGAACAAGGTTCGTTCGCATCGTTCGCTGATCTCGCGCCATTTGGTGAATTGAACGATTTGTTCGCGGGTCGATCGTAAGTGGCCTGAGCGAAATGTCATGTTTGTTCCCTCTCCCTCTGGGAGAGGGTTAGGGTGAGGGCTTAGCGAGGCCCGTGAAACCCTCACCCCGGCCCTCTCCCGGAAGGAGAGGGAGAAAGACCTTTGCTACTAACACCCTATTTTTTCTTCGCTTCCCACTTGGCCGTAAAGCCTTCGGTATGAAATTCGCCGGCCAGCTTTCCGTCCTTGATCGCGCCATCTATGGCGATCGATTCGTGATTCTTGAAATCAAAGATCAGAGTTAGTTTGCCGTCCGTCCATTTACCTTCGCGTACTGTGCCCGGTCCGGTGTGTTCTGAATAAACCGTGCCGGTGACTTTCGTGCCGGCGAGCTTGAGGTTGAATGTCGCGGGTGTGGTCGTGTCGTGGACAAAGAACGAAACATTCCACTCGCCTGAAATCGGATCCGAATCATCGCTCGCGATCGGCGCCGATGTGGTCCGCTCGTTACCCACAAAAGCGGCATGATGCTTTGCGATCGCTGAACATGCGGTCAATAGAATGGTGACGAATATCATCGCTGCTAAAACTGTTGGTGTTTTAAATCTCATCTGGTTCTCCTTAGTCGGTCATAAAATTTGTTGCCCAAAAGGTAACGCTGAGTCTCTGACAAGATTAACCACCGGTCTCGCAGAAAAATCGTTTACTGCTGAGTTAATGGACAAACGCCTTTTTGATGTTCAAGAATTGGGGCGATGGTGAGAAAGAAAAAGCCTGATCGGCGCACCCAACGCACGCGGCACAGTCTGACGCACGCGATGGTCGAGCTGGTTACGGAAAAGCGTTTTGACGACATCACGGTCCAGAACCTGATCGATCGCGCAGACATCGGTCGCTCGACTTTCTATACGCACTTTCGCGACAAGGAGGATCTGTTTCAGAAGAACTGGGAAGGTTTTGTCGATTTCTGCGCGCAACAAATCACTTGGGAGAAAGCCGGCAAAGGCTCATTCATGCCGATCATTTTTCTCTTCGACCATCTTAAGGATGTGCAGCCTTTTTATCAGGGCCTGGTGCGCTCGCGAAAAAGCGATGCGCTCTTCAAAAGCGGGACTGAGCAACTAAGCCAGCGGATCGCTGAGGCCTTAAAAACGAGAGTGCCACACGCCCCGTCGATTCCAATTCCAGTGCTCGCGAATTACCTGGCGAGTGAATTGTTTGGATTGCTGAAATGGTGGCTCGACGAGCGCATGCCTTATCCGCCAGAGCGCATGGACGAGATTTATCATCAGCTGGTTAATCCCACACTACAGTTGGCGTTGAAATCCTGAGTTGAATTGTTCTTAGCCAAGTCTTTATTGTCGCTTCGCGCCTGATCGGCCTGGTACCGTACCTTCGGTATGGCTTTGCCACGCTGATGCGCGGCAAGTCTTTGACTTGCCGTAAGAGACCCTCATAAATTCGCGGTCTATGACCACGGGTGGGAGACCGTCTAGTCACGCAAACGAATTCGCAGTAGAATCCGGCTCGCTCGCGCGGAGCGATGCCCTGCTCTAAAACCGTGAGAACGCGCGCAACACATGCTGGAACAACTAATCGAAGCCTGGCAGACAAACCACCGCGCCACGCTCAAATTGCTTAAGGCGCTGTCGGATGACGCGCTGCAGGCGACGCTTTCGACGCGGGGCGGCCGCGACGTCGCGCGTCAGCTTGCTCACGTGCATGAAGTGCGCACGAGTTGGGCCGAGATAAGTTCTAAGACGAACCGCGATGCGAAGCTGCCGCA
>DASWQK010000028.1:0-7598 GCA_036403735.1 Pyrinomonadaceae bacterium | reverse complement strand
GTTCCATCCGTGCGAACGATCAGAGAGTTCTGACCCGCGCGGCACTTCCAGGGCGGTACGGCGCCACGCATGAGCTGCTTCATGTCCTGCATGTGCTTGCTCTGGTTGACCATCTTGTAGCCTTCGTTGTGCCGCTTGTCGTCAAGATAATCCAGCAGGTCGTCCACCTTTGACCAGTCGTCAGGTGTCAGATACGTAACGTTCTCGTCAAGATGCTTAAAGTGGTCCTGCTCCATCATCGGAGTTTCGTTGATGTGATAGTCCGTGGCGATGCCCATGTCGTGCGCGATTTCCGTCAACTCTTTAACATCGTCCATGTTGTTACGGCAGATGTTGATATTGAACATCACCGTGTAGCCATAGTGATGCTGCCGCTTTACCAGATATTCAAAGTAAGGACGAATCGGATCGAGAGCTTTCGGCAGAGACTTTCTGTCTTTGACGGAATCGACGGCGAGATTAACCGTCGCGATCCCCGCGTCGCCCAGACGATCGATTACTTCGGGCTTCATCAGGCGTCCGTTTGTCGGCAGGTAAACAAAGATGTCTTTCTTGGCGCTGTAATGAACTATCTTGTGAATGAACTTTGGACGCAGCAGCGGTTCGCCGCCCATGAGCGCCAACACGCGCGAACCGATTGAGTGCAGCCAATCGATCGAGCGCTTGGCGGTGTCCTCGGTCATGCCCTTCACTTTGTTGTTGTACGACCAGCAGTAGTGACAATCCAAATTGCACTTCCACTCGGTAAAGAGGTAGGGGATGATTGGTCGCAGGTCTTTGTTATACCAGCGCGATTTGAAATAAGGCGCCCCCCAGGTTTTCCACGTGCGAATCGCGTTGAGCTTCTGATATTCCGACTTGCTCATCGGCTGGGGATCGGCATGAATCGGATACGGCGGCTCTGGCAGTACGGCCGGCTCGGGAAGCGCGTCGAGGGTCGTCCGCATTTCCGGTTTGTAAAGAATTTGATGAAGCTTCTGATCCAATCGTGACGGCGGGGCCGACGAAGTCGGAGCATTCTCTTGCTGAAGTGCTGGTGCCATATTTCGGTGCTACCTCTTAGTTGATTAACTTATCTTCGATTGCTGTCCCTCCGGAGACACAAAGGACAGAGCTGTGGAAAATCAAGCGCTCATATTCGCTGATTTGATGGGTAATTGCAAGCCTCTTACTTAATCATGGGTAAAAACTCGCTGCGGCCCGGTTTGCTGGTTCATCCGAGAACAAGTAAGCTTTGCAGTTTATTCGAGCCGAGGTTTGACCCGCAGCCGTCTGCTCTGGACTAAACCGTACGATTTTTGGGAGACGCGCCAGCTTTGTCCAATTCCACCCCAGTCGTCATAACCGCTCGATTACGACCTGAATTCTTCCAAGACCAAACTGCCCTCAGTCGCAAGGTTCTGATCGCGGCTTTGAGCATCATGGTCATTGCCGGCTTTGCCTTTCGCGTCAGGGGACTGGCGAGTGAGGGACTCAGCGATGACGAGCTGAACAAGCTGGTGGCGGTAAATGATTATCGAGCGCACGGACTGACCGGCGCCAATGGTGAACATCCATTCGTGATGAAGGCGCTATGTACTCTGAGCCTGATCGCGTCTGATCGCTGGAATCAAACGTCGCTGGTCGCCAGCCATCCCGACCTCAAGGTGCCGGTCGAAGCATCCCTGCGTTTGCCGGGAGCGATCTTTGGCGCCTTAACGCCAGTGCTGATTTTTCTGATCGCGTCAGAGTTGTTCGGTGCTGAGGTCGCGCTGATCGCGGCGGCGCTCTGGGTCTTTGATCCGCTGGCGCTCGGTTTTAATCGGATCGCGAAGGAAGACACTTTTCTGATCTTCTTTTTTCTGCTCGCCAATCTGTTTTGGCTGCGCGGGCAGCGCATGGCTGAAAGCCGGCACGGGAAGAACGCCGAACGTTACTACTGGGCCACAGCCATAGCGCTGGGCGCCATGATGGCTTCGAAAACTATTCCGATGCTGATTTCAATTCCGGTTGCGTACAACTATGTATTTCAAAAAATTCCGGCCACGCGTTGGGTTATCGGCAAGAAGCGGTTCATAAAATTTTTCCTGCTGATGGGGCTCGCGTTCGTAGTTTTCAGTCCGACAATTCTGCTGCCTGATACCTGGAAAGCGATGGCGGACTTTTCCCACTATCGCACCATGGGCCACGACAGCTATGAGTTCATCGGACGCCTGTACCCGCACAAGTTTGACGACTGGGTACGCGGCGAGCCCTGGTATTTTTTTCCGACGCTGCTGCTGACCAAACTTCCGCTGCTTTCACTTGCGTCATTTGTGATTGGCATCGTACTGCTGTTTCGCAGAAAGATCGGCGATGGCCGCTACTTTCTGTTTGTATGGCTCGTGCTTTGGGGGCTGTCCTTCATGTTTGTGGGCGGCAAGTTCGCGCGCTATGTCACGTCGCTGCTACCAGCAGTTTTCATGGCGGCGGCCATCGGAATTCAATTCATCGCGCGGGCATTTGAAAGATTTTGCGCCCAACTAATGCGCAGCGATTTCATCAAACCTTACGCGCGCGCGGCCATACCTTCGATAGTTATCGCGGGCAGTTTTTGGGCGGCGATTCAGGCGGCGCCCCATTATCGACTGTACGCCAATCCGATCGCCGGCGGCCGCATCATGTTTCCGCAAGACGAATTCTACGATGCTTACATGCGGCAGACGATGGCAGAAATGAGCAAGCGGGCCGCACCGAACGCGCGCGTCGCCAGCGAGATTCAAAACGTCGCGGAGTATTACGCGAATCGATCGAACCGGCCCGATTTAGTTTGCCTTGAGCTCTCCGATCCGGCGGATCTCAAACAATTGCAGCCCGGAGATTTTGTCATCGATGCGCGCGGCCGGACTTATTTTAGCAATCAGGCCATGTTGATGCGCTTGCGGAATGCAAGCCGGCCGGCGTTTACAATAAACGTAGGCACAATCCCGGCCGCCTACGTCTACCTTTTGGATGAGAGGTCACTGGCTGCGTTGAGAGGCGAGCAACGTGCAGATTTAGCCGCAGATGGCGGATCTGCGCAGACAAAACAAGACTCCCAGTTCCGGTAGCAGTTTGTTTGTATTAATATCCGCGTGCATCCGCGTTAATCTGCGGCCACGATCTATGCCAACTCTCGAACAACTTCTTACTAAATCAATTCCCGAGCTACGCGAGCGCTTCGTCGATCGCGAGCGCCCGGTTCCGAAAGGACTAGTTGAAGCGCTCGAGTCCGACAACAGACAAGGCGCGCATCATCTCGCCAAGTTGATTCAGAAACGGTGGCGTAAGAATCGGGCTGAGGGTCAGCGCCTGCACAACCTCCTGCGATTTGAAATTGATCTCTGGGAACAGGGGTTCAATTTGATTGCCGGTGTCGATGAAGCCGGGATGGCGCCGCTAGCCGGACCTGTCGTTGCCGGCGCCGTCATCCTCCCGCGCAATTACAAACTGAAAGGGCTGAATGATTCGAAACAGATTCTCGACATCGCGGTGCGCGACGAACTGGCGCAGCAGATCAAAGCCGACGCCGTCGGCTGGTCGGTTGGGATTGCTGAAGTCGACGAAATCGACACCATTAATATCTATCACGCAGGGTTACTGGCAATGCGTCGCGCCGTCGAAGGCCTGACTTCACAACCCGATTTTATTCTGGTTGATGCGCGACGCATCCCCCACTGTTCGACTCCACAACGCGGCATCATCAAAGGCGACACCCTGTCGGCGAGCATTGCGGCCGCTTCGATTATCGCGAAGACCACGCGCGACGCGATCATGACGGAATTGGATTTCATCCTTCCCGGATACAATTTCGCGACGCACAAAGGCTATCCCACTCCGGAACATTGCCGCTGCTTGAAAGAGTTCGGCGCCACGGCCATCCACAGACGAAGTTTTGCGCGCGTGCGCGAAGCGCTTGGCCTGGATCCGATTCAAAGCGAATTGTTTGAAGAGAAAGCGGAAAGCGCCGTCGCTGGGTAGTAAGAAGATCCGAGCCTGCGGAGCAGGCGAAAGCATAAAGCCTGGGGTGAGCGCAGCGAACCCCAGGATCCCAAAGAACTAGAGATGCAGCCAGCGTAGCTGGCGACAGACGATGGGTGTCGAACGGCCTGCCGATGATCGGCATGCGAAGCTCTATCGCCCGCTCCGCAGGCTCCGCCACCAATGTCGTCCGATCCTGGGGCTTGCGCCCCAGGCTTTATGCTTTCGTCCGCTCCGCGGACTCCGACACACAAGATCAAAACTGAAACTCCGCGCGCAAACTCACGCTGCGATTGCTCTGCGCCGAGCTGGCGCCAAATGTGAATTTGCCTACGCCGGAAAGCGAGTTCGACGTTCCGAACAATGGCGAACTCAGATTGCCAATCGGTGTCCCCTTGTTCGTGTGATTCAAAAGATTCGCCACGAACAGACTAACCGTAAGCTTGTAAGGTCTGTCTTCCGGTCTGCTTGCTTGCGGCGCGGCCGCAGGCGTCTTGCCCGAAGCGGCCGGCTGACTTGAAGTTCCCTTGCCTGCCGGGCCTGGTCCTTGCGCTCGTGCTAGTGGCGCGGCCACGGATCCAAATCCAAACGTTTTCGCGATCCGAAAATTTACCGAGAAGTATCCTGGTCCATCGCCCAGATTCCGGGGAATGATTTGCGCGCCCGGCAGCGGCAACAAATCAAAGTTGCCTAAGGCCGTGCGCCGTACCGACGAGCGGGTCAAGTCCGTGGCAAACGCCGGCCGATCCAGAAACAGCGTGTCGCCGTTACGGTCTAATCCAGTGATGATGTTAAAAGGCGCGCCTGACGAAGCAATGATCAGCGGAAAGAAACCAATCCCCCAACGCGTGTCGAACGATCCGGTCAGCGTAAACCGGTGTCGCACGTCGAACGACATCCTTCCGAATTCATCCCTCAGATCGTAAGAATTCGCCGGGAACGTCCCCGGTCCATCCGTATCACCACTTGCTTTGCCGAACGTGTAGTTCGCGTTCACATTGATCTTTTTGTTCGGCCGCAACTGAGTGTTAAAGACCAGCAGGTGCTGACGATATGTGCCGGTCGTCTCAAAATCATAAATATTAAGGCCATTGCCAAACGGGCGAATCCCAGTTCCCGGCGCCGGCGCGTTCAGATTTCGCGAGCGCAACTGGTGCAAGCCGCGCGTGTCCAGATAGCTGACGCTCAGCGTCGTGTTGTGAGGCAAGCTGCGCTCGACGCTGATTGACGATTGAATGTAGTAAGGCTCAGTCAGATCGGACACTTTGCGCCAGATCGTCTGCGGCTGAGATAGGGCGGTGAGTGTGGCCGTCGACGGCACCTGAGGAAACAGAGCCAGCAACGCCGGAGCAGTGACAATGTACTGATGTTCCGTTTGGCCGTTGTAACGATTCGCCTGCAACGTTACCGAAGTGCGAATCAGGTCATAGAAGATTCCAGAGCCACCGCGAATTACTGTCTTCGGTTGGCCCTTGGGATTCAGCCAGGGAGTCCAGGCAAACGAAAGCCTGGGCGCAAACATGAGTTTGCTGTTGAGCTGTGTTTGATATTGGTAGCGAAGTCCGCCGCTCAAGGTAAAGTCAGGCCGCATCTTCCAATCGTCCTGGAAGAAGGGGCCGATGTCCCATTGCTTCACTTCGGCGAAAGGATTGCCGCCCGCGATGATCAACTGATCCGGGGTGGCAGTGTGCTGGAGCGTGCGGCGATAACGATCGAGACTCGTGAAGATGAATGTGCCGCCGAAATTACTTGGCGCCGTGTCGGCGATGTGGGCCCAGCGCAGGCGCCCGCCGAACTTGAGCGTGTGCGCACGCGTCGTTATGGAAACATAATCGCGGAGTTCGCCTTCATGACGCTTAAATGAATAACTGCCTATTTGTGAACCGCCGCCGGTGAACGCATCATTCACAATCAGTGCTGAGCTTGCATCAGCAGCCTTCTGTTTTATGTAGTACCAGATGTACTGGAAGCCAAATTCATTCACTGTGCGCGGATTTATGATCGCCATGTCGATCGCCTGCAGAATGTGGAGGCGATCCGAGTAATCAAAGGCCCTTGATGACAACGCGAAACCTCCGACGCCCTGCTTCATGAGATCCTGGGTCGCCAGGTTATATCGAAAACTGAAGGTGTTGTTCTTATTCAACGCCAGATCCAACCGTGGCCCAAGATTCCAGAAACGCTTTGGAGTTATCACGGCTTCGCTTACCGTCACCGGATTGAGTGCCGCGTCCAGCGTGGTCGCATTGATAACTGCCGCATCATCAATGTTGCGCCGGGAAACATTGAAAAAGAAGGAAGCGCGCTTCGAGATTGGACCACTAAGATTTCCTTCAATCGTGTGACGCTGGTATGGCGGCCGATTATCCGCAAATGGATTTCGTGAGTTGAAAATCGCATCACTGAAAGTGAGCGCCGCGCCGCCATGAAACTTTCCCGCGCCGGGCTTGGTGAAAATCTGAATCGTGCCAAAACCGATTCTTTCAAACTCTGCCGCAAAGGGATTCTGATTGATGATGATCTCGCGGATCGTCTGCTTATCAGGAATCCCGTTACTCGCGGTGAATCCATCAACGAAGACCTGTGTGCCGCTGGGTCCGGCAGCGGGACCAGCCAACGCATCCAACTCAGCTGCAAGTTCGTTCGGATCGTCAGAAAGCGCGTTGAGATCTTTTCCGCTGATGACCCGCGCGGTTTTATTGCTGTTCGGATCCGTGCTGAGCGCTCGCAGGTCGTCAACGGTTACCCGCTGTTCTTCGATCGCCACCGTCAATTGAAAATTGTGAGTGTTAACGCCGGCTGAGACATTCAAGCCGCTAACTGTCTGAAGGGCAAAACCTTTCTGCTGCGCGCTCAAATTGCAGGCGCCCGCGCCGACAATATCGAAGTGATACGCGCCGTTGCTGTCGGTTTGGATCGTCTGCTGCTTTCCTTGGCTGTCGGTTACCGTCACCGTGGCTCCGACGACGACCGCGCCGAATTGATCGGTGACCTGACCGCGCAAGGAGGTGGCGCGTTGCGCGAGGATGGTTAAAGAGCAGAGCAAAAGAAGAACCAAGACTTTCAGGCAAGTTGGTGTGCGAAGCTTAATGTTCATGACTGAAACCTCTTCTCTCTTGTCAAAACCCCTTCCAAAACCGCGTAGCGGTGAAATGTTTATAGAAAAAGCTGTCAATAAAAATCCGTCGCGCCGTCAGGAGCGAAATGTCCGTGGCGCCCATAAATGGGCTCTGCAAAACCTACCCACCTGACTTTCTATAAACATCTCATCCCTACGGGATGAAGCATGCCAACTCGCGCAAGCGACGGAGCGCACTAGTTAATCGGAATCACACTGAAATCAAACACCGCCGGCAGTCCGGCGCTGAGGCGCACAACCTGTGGTTTGCCGGGTGGCGGCGCCAAAGCTTTCAGAACTAAATCGACGCCGGCAGAGAGCTTGATCGCGACGATCCGCGATTCGTCTTGCTCGACTGCGCCGGTTACCGCCAGCACGTCGCCGACTTTGATGTCGGCGAGCGAAATCGCCGGCAGCGTGTCGATCATTTGCTGCACGTCGATGACGGGTGGAGCGGATTTTTGTCCCGACTGTGGCGCTGAAGGCTTGCCGCCATCACTCT
>DASWQK010000027.1:0-5116 GCA_036403735.1 Pyrinomonadaceae bacterium | reverse complement strand
AAAGCAGACCACGAAAGAACACGAACACAAAACCAATCCACACGAATGAACTTCGACTTTCTTTTTTGGGCCAAGGCCGTGACTAATAGATCCTTGTCTCAAGACTCGGTGACGATCACTGATGGTCCGAGAGGTTTCCCTTCGGGTCAGCCCAAAAATATTTGGTCGCGCGCGGGCCTCTGATCCAGATGCGCCAGGTGACTGCCAGGTCACTAAACTGTCCCCTCACCATGGCCATCGGATCCGGAAACTTGCCGGTCTTAAATGCTTGCTCGCGCGCCGCCTCTTCGTCAGCTTTGCGCTTTTCATTCTCAGCTTTGGTCCGAGTATTAGAAGCTGATTCCCAATCCACCGAAATGATGTCGCACTTTCCTTCTTCAATTTGGGCCTGCTCGGCGGCCTTCTTACAGGTATCGGGAATAGCGGCCAAATTGATTTCACTGAGATCGAACAGACGCGACTTGTCGGCCGTGAACTCCTGATTTCCCAGCACCAGGGCTTCGACTGGCTCGGGACCTTTCACCACGCCGCCTGCGTAGGTGTACTTATCAAAGTTCTTCGGCTTGTTTGGATCCTGGACGATGATCTCCAGCTTGTCTTCATGAATTTCCATCCGGCTGACCTTGACGTTATCGACGGCGAGTTTGGTTTTGACTTTCGCCGCCCCGTCCGCGGCGTTCGATCCTTCAAACATATTCGTCTTCGCGCCCGTCAAAGACGACAGTTTGCACGCCACTACTACGAAAGTCAGCAGGCAAAGCGCGCATAGCGCGGTCCGCAGGCTTCCGTCTGAAATTGGTTTCAGCATACGAGCTTCCTTTCATCAAACTGGAGGGAGACAGAGTATATCTCCAAGCCGAGTGTAGCGAAATGATCAATCCTTGATGAGACGATACGAGGATATTCAGAATTAACGTCGTGCGTGCAGCCGATTCATCGGACCTGCTCGGAGGGCTGTTAGACCAGCGCTTCAAGCGCTGGGCACAAGCAAGCTGTTGAGCTATAAGCGCGCTTCGGCATGCTTCAGCGCCGCGCCCAAATGGCTTCAAGACGTAAGCCCGCTGAAGCGGGCTCGCGGCGGTCTTTGTTGGCCTTGAACCCCAGCCGTAAAACGGCTGGTCTAAGAACCCTGAGCGGGCAAGCCGCGTGAACGCGGCTGCGATGTAGACCGAAGTCCGCAAGAAAATAATCACTGCCCGTTCGGCAGCACCGCCTGCAAATCCGTGTAATCAGCCTTTGGTTTCGTGCGACAGGAAAAGTTCACATCCTTCGGCTTGCCCGGCGCAGTTACGCTCACTCCCTGGCTTATTTGCGCGGACTTTTCTTCACCGTTGTAATCGTCGGTGATTTGATATTCGTAGCCATTTATCGTGAAGCTGATTTCAGTTAGATCGACCCGGGCGCGAAAGTAATGCGTGTACTGAAACTTCTGCTGGGTCCCGGTGCGATCTTTTGGAAATTCCAGTTCGACCTTGCCCGGCAAACCAAATCGATATTGCAGGTAGCCGCGCTCGCTGGTCAGATCCTTTGACGCGCAAAGCGAAACGATTTTTGCCGGGCGCTTGACCGGGCAACTAAAGATGATGCGCTCGTCTTTGGCGCATAATGAGTTCGGTTGTAATGACTTTGACGCAGTAGATTGAATGGCCGGTAAACTGAACGACGTGCTTCCATCTCTCGCTTCGTAGGCACAAACGAAAGAAGTAGTGAGTAGTAAGACGATCGCGGTCGGGAAAATTATTCGCATCGTGAATCTCCATGTCTTCAGAGTCAAAACTACTGGTGACGAGGCGGCCTGAACTAAACCCGAAATGACAATTACGAAGCAGGCAAGAGTCTTCATAATCTCCCCTCATCGTCCCACGTCAGTGATCAAAACCACATCGCTCATCAGTGTGCCACCGGCAAATGCCAGCCACTTTCCATCGCGCGACCAGGCGAATGAAAAGATCGGACCAGGTTTCCAGTTTGTCAATTGTCTGGGCGCGCTGCCGTCCAGAGGTTGCATCCAAATATTGCCCACGCCCTCCTGCTTGTCGGCGTAACAGATCGCTCTGCTGTCCGGCATCCAACCGAACCGGCCATAGTGCGCAGGCAGTTCGTGAATCATGCGCGGCTCGCCGCCCGCGGCAGGAACAATCGCAAATTGATTCAATCCCGCAGGTGTCGGTCGATAAACTAAAGCGACATTGGCTCCATCCGGCGAGACGATCGGTTCAGCGCTGGGCTTGTCGTTCAGCGCCACCGGCTCGCCACCGCTGATCGGGATTCGGAGGACTCTCCCAGTCGCAATCGATTGGAAAACTACCGACTGGCCATCAGAAGTAAAGCTGGGTGCGCTATCTTCCACGCCGTGCGTTAATTCAAGGGGGCGCTGTCCGTCAATATCGATCCTCCAAAGGTGCTGCCGCCCGGTGCGGTTAGAAACGAAAACAACGTATCGTCCATCGGGCGAGACTACGGGTTGCCGGTTAATGCCGCCGTGAGAGGTCAGTTGTCTTGGAGTGGTTCCCTTTGCATCGACCAGCCAAAGATTTTCCTCGCCGCCCGTGTTGAGCGTATAAACAAGCTTTCCGTCCGGGGCCCACGCCATTCCATCAAGACCATCGAAGTTTGTGTTAGTGATTTGCGTCGCGTGACCGGTGTCGCCGGCGGAAGCGATCGAGATATTTGCTTTTCTTTCCGCCTGGACCGCAATCATAGTCTTGCCGTCGCTGGTCACGCTCAAGTCGCGGTAGTTGTTGAGGTCGTTGGTAATTCGTCTGGTCATTCCACCGGGATACGCGACGTGCCAGATTTGCGTCGGGCTGCCACCCAACTCTTCCGCGATTACCAACAGTCCATCGCCGCCCGACAGCCATTCCATGCGGCCAATCATTTCCCAACGCTGAGAAGTCAGGGCTTGACGAGTGCCGTTTTCACTCAGCGTTTGGATGGTCTGGTAGGTTTCCTGCTTTGTTGTTACTGCGACTGGAATCGCGATTGTCTTGCCGTCCGGCGACCAGGCCGGCGGAACTGTCCAGGTCGGCCCCAATCTCACTTCATCTGTCGATTTGGTAAGAGCAAGTTTTGTTTCTCCCGTGCCATCGACGTTGGCGATCGTAATGCTCATCTCTCCCGGGCTACCGCGTATGAACGCCACGCGCTTGTCATCCGGAGACATCGTCACGGGAGAATCGACATCTTCCATCAGCTTAGTGGTATCACCACCCAGAGACGGCACCTTGAAAAGCATTCCCAGATGGTTCATTTCCTGGTTGACGTAATAGATGTAGTTGCCGTCGTGAGAAAAAGTCAGCCCGTAAAAAAACTCTGTGTGCATTGGCGAGACAATCTGCAAATCTTTTCCGGTGGCCACCTGGCGGAGCCAGACGCTTTTATATCCGGCTTCGTCCACGACGTGGGCCAGATACTTGCCGTCGGGCGAAATCGCAGCCTTGATCGCCTTACCAGTGGTCGTGAATCTGGCGAGTTTTATGTTTGCGAATGGAATTCGTGGGGATCTCGGCCACCAGAAAACCATAGAAACAACGACGGCGATTAAGATCAGAAAAACCACCCACCAATAACGAGCGAGTACTGAACGAGAGGGTTTTGCCGGAAGCAATGCGCGGGGACTTATGTCGATCGCGCTCGCCAAACGCGAATCAGATTGAGTCACGAACTCATTCGCATCGTTCGCCTGCTCTTCATAACTAAAGCTGGTCCGGGTTCTTTCCTTGATGATTAAGAAATCCGGATCGGGTAGCCCCGACTCTTTAACTTCCGCGACAAATCGGTACCCACGACGCGGAATCGTCTCGATGTAATCACCACCCAACGCCTTGCGCAGCGTGTATATGTTTTGTGTCAGGTTCGCTTCCTCAACGAAGCTGTCCGGCCACAGGCGCTGCATCAATTCATTTTTCTCGATCAGGTCACCACGGTTCTGGATCAGCAAAAGCAGAGTATCGACTGCCTTCGCCTTCAACGGTACGACCTGCTCGTCGCGCAGTAACTGGCGATTAAGCGTGTCGATCCGGAAGGGTCCGAACTCGTAAAAGTGCCTGTTTTCCTTGGTCATCCCGTGATTTAGAAATGGTTGAGAAACAATTGAGCGTCCGGTTGAAGACTTTCAGAAGGCGCGTCGCCGATGATGCCGGGCGTTCGACCGCAACATTCTAGAACAGAGGTTTGAAGGTAACAAGATTTCAATAATAGAAGGAGAAAAGACCCATGAGGAGAATCCTGTTCCTGTTAACGATTGTCGCGACGTTGGCTATGTCGGCCACCTCGCCATTCAAAGCGACGAAAGCCCAGACTCGGAATCAGAGCAGCAAGGTGCAGTTCACCGAGGCTTTTATTTTTCCGAACGACTGTACGAACGAGTTAATGGATGTGGCAGACACGACAACGATCAGCTGCCATGACCAGCAAAGAGCCGATGGCTCATTCAGCGAGAAATGCGAAATCCGCCAGGACGTAACCGCCGTTGGCCAGACCACCGGCATCACGTGGCAGGGAACCGCGACCTTCAAAGATGAGGCTGTCACCACCGACAACTGCAACTTCTCTTTCAGCAATCGCGGCAAGGTCCACCTGATCAGCCGCGGTTCAGCCGTCAATACCATCATCACGTTTGACGATTTCGTCCGCATCCAGGACTGCGTGATGACCGCCGATCAGCATGTCGTTTCATTCGACTGCCGCGGAAACCAATGAAATCGATTGGAGCGCAAGCGTCCTCGCTTGCATGAGCTGTGTTAGGCGTAACACTGCAACCGGGACGGTTGCGCTCCAGTCAGTTCAGTTGACTGACTAATTTGAAACGCAAATCGATCTGACAGCTATGAAGAAAAGAACTGCAAGCATCACGATTGAAACCGAGCGCTTGTTAGTGATCAGTCGGGCCAGAGAATCGCTTGAAAGCTGGTGTACTCAGTGCAACGAGCAAAGCAACTTCATAGCCGTCGACGAAGCGGCCGCTGTTGCCGGCATAAGCGAGCGAACCATCTTTCGCTGGGCCGAGGCTGGTGCGATCCATTTGCTGGAAACGGCACAGGGCAAAGCAATGTTCTGCCTCAACTCGATCGTGAGGCTGAGGACTTCAACCGCGCGCAGGTTACTGCGCTCTTAA
>DASWQK010000026.1:0-2497 GCA_036403735.1 Pyrinomonadaceae bacterium | reverse complement strand
CATTGGGCGTTTCAAGAAATACTCTGCTGAGTTCCCGGTCTGATGAACGACGCTCACCAGTTCCCACCCGTTTTGCCCGAGGCGGTTTACAGTTGATATGCCGGTGAGGTCGCTATCGACATTCTCGATCGCTCCACCGTGAGACATCTGAGCTTTCCAGCCTCCGGTGCCCGGCGTAATCATGTTCACCGTACAATATTCCCATTTCTGCGGCTGTGTCGGCAGTCGCGTTTGCGCTTGAATCGCCTGCACAGCCTGCCGGCCGAACTCAGTTATCGAGGCCAAAGCGAGAACACTCACAATTAAGATCAAGATGGTGAATTTTCGATTGCGTACCATGGTTGCTCCTTTTGGAAAACTCGCATTGATCCGGAATGGCGCGGGCGTCTCGCCCGTGGCGACACGCGCAAGATGCGCGTGCCACTTGCTTCTCTTAAACGCATGGTTCGTCGTGAAGTGTCGAATATTTCAACCTGGTAAGAACCCGCTGCTGACTCGGGGCACCCGCATCACTTCACAATCATCGCCCTAAAAACATAAGCCTGGAGCATCACCAGTAGTCCGACCAAAGCCGCGAGCGCCAAACTGTGAAAGAAAACCCGGCGCAGGATGTCGCCTTCGTGTCCTTCCCACCGAGTGGCCGTGCTCGCGACGACAATCGATTGCGCATCGATCATTTTTCCCATCACGCCGCCGGAGCTATTCGCCGCGCCCATCAGAATCGGACTGAGCCCGAGTTGCGTCGCCGTGATCTTCTGCAAGCTGCCAAACAGCACATTCGATGACGTGTCCGATCCCGTGAGCGCGACGCCCATCCAACCCAGCATCGTTCCGAAGAAAGGATAGAACCAACCTGTTTTCGCGAAGGCGAGCCCGAGCGTCGCGTCCATTCCCGAGTATCGCGTGGTGAAACCAATGGCCATCATCGCCGCAATCGTCAGCAGCGAATTGCGGACTAGCTTCAAGGTCTTCCAATAGACGCGCAACATTCCACCAACTGAAAAGCGCATGGCAAAGCCTGCGATGATCGCAGCCAACAAAATGCCGCTGCCTGAAGCTGATAAGAAGTTAAAGTTAAAAACGGCGCTTTCAGCCGTTGGCTTCGCGACCACCGGCGGCACGCGCGAGATGAGTTTATCCAAACCGTAAAGCGGAATCTTCGGCGCTGCAATGCCATCGAGAAATGTCTTGGTTTGCGGCAGGCCCCACACGAACACGACGAGGCTGAGAATGATCCAGGGCAGCCAGGGACGAAACGTGTCAGAAGCCCGACCGTTAGGGAGGGCCACTTTGGCCGACGTGCTTGATTGTTCGGTAGCCGCTCCTTCATCAACCGTTGCCCTCCCTAACGGTCGGGCTTCTGACACCCAGATTCTTTTCGGCTTCCAAACTTTCAGAAACGCCGTAAGCGCTGCGAGCGAAACGAAGGCGGCCGCTACATCAACCAACCATGGACCATGAAAATTCGAAACCAGAAATTGCGGCACCGCGAACGCGACACCCGCCACCAGGATCGCCGGCCAGATTTCGATCATTCCCCGAAAACCCGCGAAGGCCCAGATCAGCCAGAACGGAACAATCATGGAAAATAGCGGAAGCTGACGTCCAACCATCGCGCTGAGCTGTTTCAGATCCAACCCCGTAACACCCTGCAGACCGATCAGAGGCGCGCCCAGGGCGCCGAAGGCGACCGGCGCAGTGTTGGCGATTAGCGCCAGACTCGACGCTGTCATCGGTGTAAACCCCAGGCCAATCAGGATTGCTCCGGTCACTGCCACCGGCGTCCCGAATCCGCAGGCGCCTTCAATAAATGCGCCAAAGCTGAACGCAATCAAGAGCAGTTGCAGTCTTCGATCCTCAGTCAATCCGGTGATGCTGTGACGCAGCCGCGCGAACAATCCGCATTCCTGGGTCAACTGATAGAGAAAGATCACATTGACGACAATCCAACCGATGGGAAACAAACCGTACGCGGCCCCATAAACCGCACTGCCCACAGTCATCGCCACGGGCATGCGAAACACCACGACGGCCACAATGAAAGAGGTCGTCAGACCGAGGACCGCTGCGTAATGTGCTCTGATACGAAGGACGCCGAGACTTCCAAGCAACACAACGATAGGGAGGGCTGCAAACGCAGTTGATAACAGAACGTTACCGAGCGGATCGTAGACTTGAGACCAGGGCATGGGCAACAGTCGAGAAAGTCCGGCGATATTTATCACGACGGGACGAATCCGCCAACTGAATTCGGAGTGACAGGCCGTTCGGTGCGAGGAGGAGGTCAGTACCGGGAGCGGTAACGACCCGGGTCGCAGCCGTTTTTCAGTCCGCGGAGCGGACGTCAGCATAAAGCCTGGGGCGTAAGTGACAAGTGTCACGTAAGCCCCAGGTCAAGTCGCAAAACGTCAATTGAACCCGCGACGCGGGTGATAGCCGTAGCGCCTAACATTCGTCCAAATGATTCGGCTGACGCCCACTTCGCGGGCTTTGATCG
>DASWQK010000025.1:0-2342 GCA_036403735.1 Pyrinomonadaceae bacterium | reverse complement strand
GTCAACGGCATCAATGCGATCACCATAACGAAGTCCCGCGCGCGACGCCGGCGAATGATCAAAGGTCGCGGTGATATAGGTTTCGACTGCTTCGCCTACTGAGTAATTCTGAATCGTCGCGCCAATACCTAAGTATTCACTGCGCTGATCCGTTTTCAGTTCTTCGAACTCTTCCCGATCGAAATAGCTCGAATGCGGATCGAGCGTCCGCAACATGCCGGTCATCGACGACTTATAAGTATTGTTGTAATCGATTTTGTTGCCGTCGATGTAGTTCTCGCGAATGATGTTCATTGCGTCCTTGAAGTCCTGATCGATCGTTAGGATCGTGGTCGCCGACGACCGCGCGCCCTGCCGGCGGCTGGACGCGGGCGGCTGATCGCTCTTCCCCGAAGTTCTGCCGGCGGCCTGGTTCGGCCGCTGCTGAGCAAAAACAAAAATAGGAAGCGAAAGAGAAACGGTGATGAGCGCAATTAGCGCAAAAGAGAATTTGTTCTTCACTTAGAACCTCACTGGAAGCGCGAACTAGAAACCCGGGGAGCCCTATGCTCGATACTGCGACGAACACGTCGTTTTTCAATCTTAACGGATGCCTGAAATGTGGGCAAGGTTGCGCGAGACTGCCGCTCGCAAGTGAAAAGAAACCGACTTCGCACAATTCTGAGGCGGGGAGAATAATTCAGGCTTACATAGAGTGCGCTAATGCCGTCCGCATCGCTGCCGCTGTCTGCCAACGTTCCGCTGGATCTTTTGCCAGCGCGCGTTCAATTACTTCGGCGAGCCTTTCGGGGATGTCTGGTACGCGGCTGCGAAGCGGGATTATCCTACCTTCAAAAATCGCGCGGACTGTGCCCGCAATATCGCCGCCGGGCCCGAGATCGAGGGCAATGTCGCCGGCCAGCAGGCTGTAAGCGGTCATGCCAATTGCATAGATGTCGGCGGTCGGCTTCAGATTGCGGAAATCTCGAATCTGCTCAGGCGGCATATAGGCGAAGGTGCCGGCCATGTCGCCCGCCATCGTGATACCGCTCATTCCCGTCTGCGTAAAGCTCTTGGCCAAACCAAAGTCGGTCAGCTTTGCGGTCAGGTTCGGCGACTCTCCCGTGATGAGAATATTTGATTCCTTGATGTCCCGATGGATATAGCCTCGGGAGTGCGCGTAAGCCAGAGCATCAAGTGATTGCGAGATGATTTGAATCGCATCACGAAACGGCAGGCGGCCTCCCTGAGAATCCGCGAGTTTCGCTGCGTCCGATCCTTCAACGTATTCGGTGACTAAATAGACGGCGCCGTTATGTGTTCCGCTTTTGATGAAGCGAACAATGTTCTGATGATCGAGCGATGCGGCCACTTCGATCTCGCGCATAAAACGACGGAGCGATTGATCCGCCACTGCGACTTCCGGCAGCAGGGTCTTGATTGCGACGTTGCGACTGTCCGCCTCATCACGCGCAAGCATTACGCAGCCCATTCCGCCGCGTCCCAACATCTTTATCATCTCGTAACCGGGGACGGGCTGCGGACGGCGCTTGAGTTCTTCGCGGCAGTCCTCACAAATGAACGTTAGTGTTTCGCCGGGTGCGGCTTCCGCTTGATCGCGTCGCCCGCAGTTCGTGCATTCAACCGTCACCATTACTGGTCCAGCCAGCGTCGGCGTCTCCGAGATATTTGCGACGACGGAATCTGAAGCGACCTGGACTTCGAGGACGGTCTGGCCACCCTGAATGCGGTCGCCGCTGCGCAGGAAAACCTCCGACACTTTTTGACCGTTCACAAAAGTGCCGTTGGTCGATCCCAGATCGCGCAGGAAACACTGCGGCGGAGCAATCTCGAGCAGGCAATGATGACGTGAGAAAAACCTGTCATCAGGCAGGTAGAGGTGCGCGTCGTTGCTGCGGCCGATTAGAAAGGTGTCGTGCTGATCGAAGATGAACTCGCGGCCGCTGTAAGGCCCTTCCAAGATTCGTAAGGTAACGCGCATGGTGGGAGCATCACTTATTGATTTCTAAATCGTCGAAAGCCACTTCGCCTTTGTCACTGGTGTAGAACCCGACCCGCCCGCGTTTGTATTCCGCCTCGTCTACAACCGACGTCACGAATTGGCCGTTGATGTAGAAATCCATCTTGGTACCGCGAATGCGAACTTCGAGCTGATTTGGCGTAGTGCCCGTCCGAATCGTGCTGCTGGAAGTCCAATCAACCATCTTTGATTCGCTGCCACCCTTGTGCAGCACGATCTTGTACTTCGGATTGTCGCCGTTATAGATGAGAAAACTGTAATCCTCGAGGTTATTGTTTTTCTTTTCCCCGTGCACGGATAAACCGTATCCGGTGACGGGCGG
>DASWQK010000024.1:0-2122 GCA_036403735.1 Pyrinomonadaceae bacterium | reverse complement strand
CGCGCATCTTCTGCACCGTCAGCGAGTAGGCGAGCGAGCGTTCTGAGGCATTGCGCGCGCCGAAGATTGCTTCGCGCTTCCAAACTCCGAGGCCCGCGGCCACGCCGATTACTACCAGCAGGATCAAGCCGAGAGCGACTTTCAATCCTGGGCCCGAGCGAGCTGATTCCTCTGCTGCGACTGGCGCATACAATGCCGGATTCAGGGTATCGGCTTTTGCCGGCTCGAAGCGCCCCGCGATCGTCTTTTGCGAAAGATCCGCGGTTTGCCGTGCAGGCGGATTCGCTTGCGTCGCCAACTGCGTCGCCGGAATCTGCGAGCTCGGCGCGCTTCTCTGGTCGAGGGTTAGCTCATCAGTTAGCGCCCGAGCCAGCGCGTCGCCAAACTCTCGCGCCGTTTGGAAACGTTGCGACGGTTCGAAACTGAGCGCGCGCAAAATGATCTCGCTTGCCTCCGTCGAGACTGCCGGACGCAGGTCACTCGGACTTATGCGCACGCCCTGCCGCTGCATCTCGAGCAACTCGAATCCGGTTTCAGGATTGAATGGTTTGCGGCCGGTGATGATTTCGTAGGCGATCGCGCCAAAGGCGAAAATGTCAGTGGCGGCTGACGTGGGACGTCCACCTAATTGCTCGGGCGCCATGTAAGCAACCGTGCCGGCGGTCGACCCGGCCATGGTGCTGGGCGCAACCATCGAATCCTTTAATTTCGCGATTCCGAAATCAATTATTTTCACTTGCTCTTCGCCGGCGCCGAAACTTTGCAGCATGATATTTTCCGGCTTTAAGTCACGATGAAAAATTCCTTTGTCATGCGCCGCGCCCAGGGCCCGTCCCATCTGCTTGATCATCTCGCCCGCACGATCGATTGGCATTCCTTCAGGCTTAATCTGTGAACGCAGGGTCATGCCATCGATGTATTGCATCACGAGGTAAGGTTTGCCGTCGGGCAACTCACCAGTGTCGAGGATGCCCACCACCCCGGGATGATCGACTCGCGCCAGCGCTTCTTTCTCCTGTTGAAATTTTTGTACGACCCAGGAATTCTGCAGCGACTTGTCGAGCAGTATTTTGATCACGATGTGCTTGTCGTGAAGTTTTCGATCGCTGGCGAGGTAAACTGCGCCGACACCGCCCTGGCCCAGTTCGCTTTCGATGAAATATCGCTCGTCGAGCGTTTTGCCGATGAGATTCGACTGTTGAGGCAGAGTAGTTTCGTTGAGAGGAACCGCGGACGTTCCGTTGAGCGTGACCGTTTCGAGTTGTGATTTGTCGGCAGGCATGCGTCGCGCATTCTTAGTTTGGAAAGTTAACTTCTGGTTTCATCGAAACGATGGGGCGAGAGAGGAATTCGCCCTTCTAAGATCGCATCGAGGGTCGCATCGCGATTCACTTGTTGATGCGCTTCATTCCGCAGGCCTCGATTATGGCGTTAAGCACGTCGGTCGTTATGTCGCTGCCGGGCTTAACCGGAGTGAAGAAGCCGCCGGTCGCGGGCTTCACCGTAAAGAACATTAGCTGACGCTCCTTCTTGCCATCGATCGGAGTCAGGTACAGATTTACATGGCCCAGTGCAAAAGCTGATTGACCCTGTTCGACCCGTTTGATCTCGGAGCATTGCACCGTCACATTCTTGTTCTCTTTCTGCTTTCTGGGTTCGAATTGGATAGCACCGGGCGCTATGGTCAGCGTGCCGGACGTTCGCGAAGCATCCTGAACATCGTACAGGTGCGTGTTGCGGTTACGTTCGGCGGCCGCGGCGTTCTCTCGTGCTTTCGCGGCCTCGCGTCCTTCGGCTTCGAGCGATGCGATGCGACTGTTCGCCAACTCTACAAACAGTCCGCCCGGAAACTTCGTGGTGTAAGCCTTGAAGTCCGCGGGACTATGGCTGTCCTTGATCGCGTTCCAGTAGAGCATCTCGACGGAATCGCTGCCGCTGGCGCCGCCCATCGGCTTGGAAGCTTGCGTGCGCGATTTTGCGAGCGATGCGAATTGTCCATCCGGATATTTTTCCAGATAGGATTTGAAATCTTCCGGATTGTTGCTGTTTTTGATCGTGTCCCAATAAGACAGTTCGATCGCCGCCGGGTCGACGATATTCATGCTCGGCGTGTTGTTGGACG
>DASWQK010000023.1:0-4401 GCA_036403735.1 Pyrinomonadaceae bacterium | reverse complement strand
TTAAGAGGACAATTGATCGCGCGGAAGACAAGAACCCGGAAACCCGTGGCCAGGTCGTCCTGCTGCACGATTCGGGAGGCGAGCGCGAAGCGACGATTGAAGCTTTGCCGGCGCTGATTCATGAATTGCGCAATCGCGGATTCACATTTGTACCGGTCTCAACCCTGGGCGGATGGACGCGCGATCAAGTGATGCCGCAGTTGCCGGCGAGTGAGAGCATCTTTACCCACACGGACTCGCTGGCATTCCTGGTCCTGTCAATCACTGGTTGGCTTCTGCAATGGGCGTTCATTATTGGAATCGTGCTTGGTCTGGCGCGACTCATAGTGATCGGGACGCTGGCTTTCGCGCAATGGGCCCGTTCGCGTCGCCGCGAACGCGAACACGCGGGCGAACAGTTCGAGCCTTTCGTCTCAATCATCGTGCCGTCCTACAACGAAGAGTTCGTTATCGAGGCCACGATTCGCAGTCTGCTCAATTCCGATTATGACAACTTTGAGATCATCGTCGTCGATGATGGCTCGCTGGATCGCACCAGCGAAGTCGTGCGCGAGCAATTTGGCAACGAACCTCTGGTGCGGCTCTTTACCGAACCGAATGCCGGCAAAGCCGAGGCGCTTAACCTTGGCCTGCGTCAATCGAAAGGCGAGATCGTCGTGGCGCTCGACGCGGACACGCAATTTCCGGCAGAGACAATTCGCGCGCTCGCGCGGCGTTTCGTCGACCCGAAAATGGGCGCCGTGGCGGGCAATGCCAAAGTGGGAAACCGCATCAACATAGTTACTCGCTGGCAGGCTCTGGAATACATCACCTCGCAGAACATGGACCGGCGTGCGTTTGCCAGCATGAATTGCATCACCGTCGTGCCCGGGGCGGTCGGCGCGTGGAGAAGAGAACTGATAGAACAGTGCGGTGGTTTTAGCACCGACACGTTAGCTGAAGATCAGGATCTGACTCTGCAGATTCGCAAGCTCGGTTATCAAATCGGTTATGAAGAGACGGCCATCGGTTGGACCGAAGCGCCGCAGACGCTGCGCCAATTGGCGAAGCAAAGATACCGGTGGGCCTATGGCACGCTGCAATGTCTGTGGAAGCATCGCGACGCATTGCTGCGCCCGAAGTATGGCGCGTTAGGGTTTGTCGCCATGCCGAACGTTTGGGTTTTCCAGATCATCTTTCCGCTGATCTCGCCGGTGATGGATTTGCTGCTGCTCTATACCCTGTTTTCAGCCTTGATCGATCGCATTCAACAGCCCTCTGTTTACACGTTCACGAATTTGCGACAGGTGCTTTTCTATTACGCGCTGTTTCTCGCGGTTGATTGGAGCGCCGCGTGCTTCGCCTTCGTGCTCGAGCGCAAAGAGCGCTGGCGATTGCTTTGGTGGTTGTTCCTGCAAAGGTTCTGCTATCGCCAGGTCATGTACTACGTAATGATCAAGTCAGTCTCGACCGCGTTTCGCGGCGCCGTGGTGGGCTGGGGCAAGCTGGAAAGAAAAGCGACGGTGGAAGCGCAACCTTAGTTCTCAGCAGATCTGAAGACGTGCCTTCGTCGCAGGATATTTTGCTTCCCGCTGCAATAAAACGTGCCAAGCCTCCTTAATACTAAGATAAAGATTGACTTTTAAGCGAACCGAGGGTATCGTCCGCGCTTCGAAGGCGCGGTGGAAAGAATAAACCGACGCGTCTTCGTTCGCAGTGATTGAATCATCGAGCCTTCGTTGGCCGTGTCCACGGATTTCGGGCACGCGCCTTTGGCACCCCCGACTGCTCTCACGGAAAACTCGCCAACTCAGTCATTTACAAAGCTGCTCGTGGCAACGAGCGGCTCACTTAACAATCAGATCCACTTCATACAAAGGAGACTAGTATGTCCGCACCCCGTTTCCATTACGGTTTCCGCAAGGGAACTGCAGTTCTATTTATCATCGCAGTCACAACTCTAATTGCCGCTCCATTTTTTGTTGCGCGATCAAGTCACAATCCACCGGCTGCAATCACTTCATCGCCGCAAGTAAAACGCAAGCATCCTCAACCCGATCCGGCGGGGACTATCAACGGAGCTTCAGATCCGGCGAGCATTCCTGACTCGATCGCATTCGAACTCTTTATGCGATCGATTGCCGATTATCCGTCCGAAGCCGCATTCAAAGACTTTGGTCTCAATGCCGATCAAATAGCCAACATGCTAAGTTATCAGCAGTCCTTCGAGGACACGATCAGCACGATGGATCGTGCTGGGCTGGTGCTCAGAAGCTCGGGAAGCAACCCAACCGAATTGGCAAAGCTGCAAAAGAAGAAAGAAGAGTTCATCTCGCGCAATCTCAAGCATGACTTTCCATTCCTCCTCGGCACCGGCGGCGATAACAAATTGCGATCGCATTTGCTGAATCACGTCAAGCCAAAGACCAAGAAGATTCCCGGCGCCTTTGCCCGGAACGATCCGGCGGACGATAACGGTTCGCAACGCGGCACGGCCACCAGAAAAGCGCATCATGCCGCGAGACCCATGACTGGTGATGGCGTTTACGTTTACAGCAATGGCTGGCAGGACGGCACCAATGTCTACGGTTCCGGGACGCTGGTCTCGGACTACAACGATTACAGTCAATATCTGGTTACCACATCAGTCGTTGCTCCCAATGGCAGCAGGTACTCAACCAGCCAGGGCGGCTGGGATTATCCGGCAGTTTCGGACACAGGCTACCTGCCGATCTCGACAGACGATGGAACATTCGCGGTTGAATCTTATTTCGAGGGCACGAACGGCTACTTTGCGAGCGACGTAACTGCGGTCGCCGTCGCTCCGCAAGTCAGCATAGTCGCCGCAGCCCCAGATCAGCTCCTGGTGTCGGTAGGGAGTCAATTTCACATCGTGGCGGAAATCTCCTTCTCTCAGGGTGCCAACATCGGTTCCACTGCTGCAATTGAGCTGAACGAGGCTGCAAATCTTAATGGCGTAGCTTATGACGTCGGTGCTCCTTCGGGAGACGGCACGGCTAGGGAAAACAAACGAATCGTTGACTTAAACCTGGCCGAAGGTAAACCGCGCCTACAAACCATTTCGTGGCCTATCACTATAAATTCGGCGGGCAGCGGTATCTTCTCACCCAATGTTGTCGGAAACATTGTTCGCATTGAGTCATCTAACATTGCGATCGGAACAGGCACCTTCCCCGTCATATTTACCCTAAGTTCGGGAGCTACTCCAACGCCGACGCCAACCCCCACTCCAACTCCGACACCGACACCGACACCAACACCGACACCCACGCCCACACCTAACCCGAGTCCTACCCCACCTCCCGGAGGTGGCGACGATTGTCATCCCTGGTGGTTGATATGGTGCGACGAACCGGATTTGGTGGCATGCGATTGCCCAACCGGTATCGACAAAACACCGGTTTTGATCGACGTGCTCGGGAATGGTTTTAACCTGACGGATATCAGCGGCGGCGTCAACTTCGACATCGACAAAGATGGGATTCGTGAGCAGACCGCCTGGACCGTGGCGGGTAGTGACGATGCCTTCCTTGCTCTCGACCGCAATGGCAACGGTACCATCGATGATGGCGGTGAGCTCTTCGGTAATTTCACGCCACAACCACCGCCGCCTTACGGTTTCGCGCGCAATGGTTTCCTGGCACTCGCCGAATATTACAAGCCCGCAAACGGCGGCAACGGCGACGGCATCATCGATCGAAGTGATGCGATATTCTCGTCGTTGCGCTTGTGGCAGGACGTGAACCATAACGGCGTCTCTGAACCGTCAGAGCTTCATTCGCTGGCTGAACTGGGCCTCAAATCAATCTCACTCGACTTCAAAGAGTCGAGGCGGACCGATCAATGGGGAAATCAATTTCGCTATCGTGCCAGGGTCAACGACGCGCGAAACACGAACATCGCTCATTGGGCTTGGGATGTTTTCTTTGTCAGATGATAGTCTGCTGACAACATATTCCGCACACCCGCAGGTTGTCCGAAGGCTTGCGGGTGTTCGGCTTTTGAAAAAGGGAAAGGGAAACCGTGATGCGAAACAAACTTGGAAATATTTTTATTCCGTTTGTCCTGGCCATATTCTGTTTTTGGGCCTGTACCGCGACTGTGCTGGGACAGAAGCAGAGCACGAACCGCCGGCAAGCCAGACACGCGGTCGCGACTCGTCGGGCACACGTCTGGGAATACAAAATCACACAAAGCCTTGACCAGGAAGCCATGAATAAACTTGGCGCTGATGGATGGGAATTAGCTGGAATACATGCTCCTAACATCGACAACGTGCGTTTGTACTTTAAGCGGCGAAAACGGTGAAAGCAGAAGCTTCAGTCTTGAACCGCAGCCAAGGCTAACACTTCTGTTATGCGTGCGCCCACATTGAAGAAGAGGACAAACGACCAATGATGT
>DASWQK010000022.1:0-4143 GCA_036403735.1 Pyrinomonadaceae bacterium | reverse complement strand
CGCGATTCGTCGACGCCATCGAGGATTGCTTCTTCTATCACACGATGGATCTGCCGGAGCTTGGCGTGGTGCATGGACATTGGGATCTGCGCGGACGCTTCGATGATTATCTCGGCGGAGTTTCGGTAGCGGGCAAATCTGTTCTGGACATTGGCACGGCCACCGGTTTTCTAAGCTTCGAATCAGAAAAGCACGAGGCGTCCAAAGTAGTGTCGTTCGACTTGAGCGATCCGCGACAACAAACTTTTATTCCTTTCAAAGACAAGTTGTATTACCGCGACTATGAAAGTTTTATGTCTTACCATGCGGTCGAGGTCGACAGGTGGAAGAACGCATACTGGCTGTGTCACCGCCTGTTGCAATCTAGATCAAATGTTTTCTATGGAGATATTAACCGGCTGCCGAAAGAGCTGGGGCAATTCGATGTGGCAATTGTCGCCGCGGTGTTGGAACATCTGAATGATCAAATTACGGCGCTGGGATCGATTGCCCGGCTGACGAAAGAAACGATGGTAATCGTGACGCCGGTGCTGCAAACTGAAGAGCGGATCGCGCGGCTGGAGCCAACTGCCGACAATCCCAACTACGACTATACCTGGTGGCGCTACTCGGTTGGCTCGTATCGTGAAATACTCAAGATTCTCGGTTTCAGCATCGCCAGAATCACAGAGTCTCAGTATCTCTATGATCACGGCAATCGCCTGGAAACGCGATCGACGATAGTTGCAGTTCGCGATTGATTATCTCAGCCAACCCACAAAGATGAACATTCTGATTTGCACGTCACAGGTGCCATTCGTCTCTGGCGGCGCCGAACTGCACGTCGAAAATCTGCGGCGCGCATTGATCGAAGCGGGTCACGACGCCGACGTGGTGTCGCTGCCTTTCAAATGGTACCCGCCGCGCGAAATCATCCGCAGCACCCTGGCGTGGCGAATGCTCGATGTGACGGAAGCGAATGGCAAGCCCGTCGACATAGCGATCGGAATGAAGTTTCCGGCTTATCTCGTCGAGCACCCACGGAAAGTGCTTTGGATAATCCATCAATATCGCTCGGCGTACGATCTGGCGGGCACGCCTTACGACGATCTTTGCTATTACGGAGACGGGGTGCAGACGCGGAGGTTCGTCAAGAACGCGGACGAGAAGTTCATTCCCCGTGCATTGAAGGTCTATGCGAACTCGCAAAATGTCGCCGCGCGGTTATTGCGCTTCAATAACATCCCGAGCGAAGCGCTGTATCATCCGCCGCCACGCGCGGAACTGCTCTTGCCGGGCGCCCAGGGCGATTACATTTTTTATCCCAGCCGCCTGGAACCGCAGAAGCGACAGGATATTTTGATCGAGGCAGCGCGCTATCTGAAATCGGACGTGAAGATTATCTTAGCCGGCGGCGGTCGCAACCTGGAGCACTATGAATCGCTCACCAGACGGCATCGAGATATTCGACGGCGCGTGGAGTTGCGCGGGTTCGTTTCGGAAGACGAGATGCTGAAATTGTACGGCAACGCTCTGGCGGTTTGTTACCTGCCGTGGGACGAAGACTATGGTTACGTTTCGCTGGAAGCGATGTATGCGGGCAAGCCTTTGATAGTCGCTCGCGATGGCGGCGGCGCGACAGAATTCATTGAAGATGGCCGCGAAGGTTTGCTCGTGGATCCAACGCCGCAGGATGTGGCGCGAGCTATTGACGAACTGTATTTCGATCGGAAACGTGCTGAAGAGATGGGCGCGCGCGGGCGCGAAAAGGTTTTGGCGATGAAGTTATCGTGGCAACATGTGGTTGAGAAACTGACGCAGCCGGTAATCGATCTCTTCAAGTGACGAATCATTCGTTTAGAGGCCGGACTTGTCCGGCCGTTTTTCGGTGGCCGCACAAGTGCGGCTTCTAAACGTCACGCGATAATATAGTTAACATCTTCATCCGTCTCTGACTTCAAACTCGATCGACAAGGATTCAGAGCCTCGCTCTTCAAACCAGCAAACCTTTTGGTCAACCAGATCCAACGTCAGCCGGTATGACCCGCGTCGCTGCGGGGCCTTGTATTCAATCCTGATCCGCACGGTTTCGCCCGGCGCGACCGGATGCGGCAACAGGGGCTCGCCATGAAATTCGGTTACCAGCGATCCCGTGGTATCAAAAACGCGGGCGGCGGGCATGACTATCCCGGCGCGTACAGATTGGCCTGTCAGCCAGAGTGTATCGCCGCAATTCTCAATCGAAATTGGAATTGATAATAATTCTCCAGGTGCGACCTGTTCGGCCATCGCCGACAGAACTTCAAATCGCGCGCGCAGAATTCCCGGCTGCCGGCTGTCCGGCACACTCGAAGCAGGCCGGCCCTGCTCCGCAACTACCTTTTTGCACAAAAGATAATTGACATCCGGCGGGTTCACTCGCAGGCGATCGCCCGCCAACGAGTCGCGTTCGAACAAACCGTTGACGCTTACATAATCTCCGACGACCGCGAAGCCATGCTCATCGAGCAGCGCGCGCAGGTAGTCGCGGCTGAACGGAGACTCGAGCGTTCCGTAACGGCGCATTACTTCGACCAGTTCGTCTTCGGTGGCTGAACCTGCGAGCGGACGGTCGCCTTCAAGAATGAAAAGCGATCCGCCGTAAGCAGTGAGTGCGGAAAGATTAGCAATCACCGCCCGCTCATCCTCGAAGTGATGCAGCGAGTCATAACAGATCACGCCCTCGAACTGATCGTCGAGCGCGACGTGTTCGATGTCGTGGACTTCAAACGAGCACTGCAAAGAGGTCTCATGATCGACATCGTAGCTGACGCGCGCGATTCGCTCGCGGGACATCTGAATAAGTTCGGGGCTGATGTCGATGCCTTTTACGATGTAGCCGAGGCGAGCAAAGTATTCGCTCAACCAACCGGAGCCGCATCCCACATCCAGAATCCGGCTCCCGGCCGGCAGCGCTAACGCCACCGCGATGTTCGCAAAGTCACAAAAATGCCGGAATGTCTCGGCATCCATTCCTTCGCCCGCGTGTTTTGGCGGCTTGTTGGCCAGATTGTAAAACGGTTTCGTGAAGAGATAATGCCGGCGCTCGGCATCGAGCATGCTCACATACTCGATCGCTGCCTGTTTGTAGTCCACGCCTTCCAGTTTTCGCAATCGTCCGTTTTGATGAACGTGCGCCTCAGTGTGCACGGCCCCGGCGATTGTTGCTCCGACGCTCATCGGATCCTCACGGACTTCCCCGCCGTTGCCCGCAAGCAGAGATACTTCGCCGGCGATTTGCAAGAGCGCCGGTTCGTGAAGCGCCGCATCGATCCCCAGCGCGCTAAGCTCAGCCGCCATATCATCAATCAGAGCGTCCTCTGGACGCGCATCGACTATCCGCGAAATGAATGCGAGATACTGTTCGGCGCTTTTGTGGATATCGTTGTGTGCCAAAACGTAGCGGCGCGCGTTTGCTCCTATTTGGTTTCGCAAACCGCTATCGACAATCAGAGTTTCCAGATACGCTTCGAACAACGCATCCGTATGCCGGCTCATGTCTACCTTGACGACTGTGTCGTCAGGCAATTCACCGAACCAGGCGGCATCAGAGACAATCGCCGGAACTCCCGCGGCCATGATCCGGCACAAGCTGCCCGAGGTCTCGCCAATGATCCGCTCGCGCAGATTTATCGCGATGTCAGTTTTGGTAATGTGCCGCTGGAAGTCCGCGAGATCCAGGTGGCCGGTAATCTCCACGCGATCTTTCAGGCCATGCTCTCGCACCAACGCGCGCACATCGAAATATTCGTTCGGCTCGCCAACCAGCACGTACCTGAAGTCATGTTTCGCGCGTAGAGACGATAACGCGCGCAGCGCTCTTTCGATCCCTTTGTTCGGTGTGATGAGACCAAACGAGGCGATTCGCAGCGGTCCATCAGAAGTCCCTGTCTTCAGCCATTCAGTACTGCCGGCAGCTTCCGTAATGTGATGAGGGATCGTTTTTACAAACGCGCCCGGAGCAATCGTCGCCAGCCGTTCCCTGCTCCAATTCGAATGCACGATCACGCCCCGGGCCGTGCGCACGATGCGATCGTTGAGAGGAAAGTCGAGGCGATTAGTGGCAATCCGGGGCAACGCACCGGAGCCGAGCGCCTGGCTGGCCGCCTTCATCGCCGACTCGCC
>DASWQK010000021.1:0-3091 GCA_036403735.1 Pyrinomonadaceae bacterium | reverse complement strand
TGTGTAGTCGCTTACGGCGGACACGAATCGTAGCAATACGTGTAGTTGCTCTCACACGAGCTCTCATCTGAGAGGCGCGTATCGTAGCAGTAATTTTGACAACCAGACCACGCGGGATACAATTCGTCGCAATCGCTCATGCACGATTGGTAATTCAGGTACGCATTGTTCAGGCATGAACTACGATCTGCGTCGCACTGATCTTGACAAGAGTTGCAAGCATGTACCGGCTCGCGAACAATGCCCGCTGCCGCAGCAAATACGGCGACAAGAAGCAAACTCCTAAATAGCTTCATAGGTTCCTCCTTCGGACGTGAGTTAAATGCTCTTAACGGAGGGGCGATTCTCGCGCAGCATATTCATCCTATGCATCTGAGTCAAGTACTTTTACGCTAGCTTGCCTTAAATCTTACGTCTCTCAGGGAACATCCGGGTGTTACAATGTCGCGCGCCGGCTAAGCAAAGAAAGTAGTAGTAGTCATCAGAACTCGCTGTGTTACTTCGCAACGCTCGCATAGTCTTAATTGATAGCACAACTGGACCCACCAGCGTCCTGATTGAGGATGGACGCGTTGCGCGCGTCTTCGACTCATCTGAGATCCCGCCGGCGTCATCCCAGATAGTTGATCTCCACGGCCTGACACTCTTTCCCGGATTTCTAGACATCCACATCCATGGCTCCGCCAGTGTCGATACGATGGATACGTCCGCTGACGGCCTTCACAAAATCGCCGTCTTTCTGCGTAACAATGGCGTGACTGCCTGGGTACCGACGTTGGTGCCCTCAAGTGCCGAGGGATATGTGCGCGCGATTCGAGCGATCAGCGATGTAATTGATGATCAGAAGTCGCATCTTCCCATTCCCGAGGCTCGCATTCTTGGTGTTCACTATGAAGGCCCCTTCGTCAACAGTCAGCAATGTGGGGCGCTGCATCGTGAATACTTTCGCACTTTTAATGCGATCGAAGACATCAATTTCCTTCCCACTTTAAGCGAGACGAATGCGATTCACCTGATGACCCTGGCCCCCGAGATTGATGGCGGCATCGCGCTAATCAACGAACTGGACAAACGAAAATGGATCGTTTCTGTAGGGCATACACGAGCAACTGCAGATGTTCTCGATCAGGCTTTTGAGGCAGGCGCGCGCCACATGACGCATTTCATGAACGCCATGACGCCGCTGCATCATCGTGCGCCGGGCCCGGTCGGTTGGGGACTAATGAACGATCAGGTGACGTGCGATCTGATCGCCGATGGAATTCATCTCGATCCGTCGATACTAAAGCTAGTCCTGCGAAACAAAACCTCAAAACGAGTTTCGCTGATCAGCGATGCGATTGCGGCCACGGGACTGGGCGACGGCGAATATCAAATTTGGGGCGAGACAATTGTGGTCGAGAACGGCCGTACCCGGAACTCTCATGGCAGCATCGCCGGTTCAGTGATCACGATGATCGACGCTGCTCGGATGATGCTTTCACTTGGTTTTCCAGAGAGCGAAGTCGCGCAAATGGCGGCGTTGAATCCCGCGCGTTTACTTAAATTGGATCACGAGTGCGGTTCGATTGAGGCAGGCAAGCGAGCAGACCTCGTGGCGCTTGATGATAAGCGCCGGGTGCGTCTGACGATCGTTGGCGGCCAGATCGCATTTCAGGATTTACCATCGTAGTAGCCGGCCCGGGCGTAGGATTCGTCCAGCAATTCCACCGGATGGCAAACTCTTAGAGGATTTTCCGCCAACCGAGCGCCCGCTGCGATTTGCATGTGACAGCCGGGATTGCCAGTCGCCAGAATTGTTGCGCCCGACTGCTCGACGTTCCTGAGCTTTTCATCCAACACTTGCTCAGACAATTCCGGCTCCAACAAATTGTAGACACCCGCACCGCCGCAGCACACATCGCTTCCGCTTAGTAAGGCAAAGTTCAAATTCGGAATCGCCCAGAGCATTTGTAGCGAAGCATCCGCTGCGTGCTGGCCGTGCAGCAAATGACAAGACGCATCGTAAGTGGTGCGCGCGATGCCGAGGCTCTCGCCGTTGCGAAAGCCGATTGCCTGCAGATGTTGGCCCACGTCGCGGACGCGCGCGCTGAATTCGCGCGCCGGCTCGGCATACTTTGCGTCATGCTCAAGCAGATGTGCATAAGAAGCCAGCATCGCTCCGCACCCGCCGGCATTGGTGATGACTGGCGCGTCATTGTTTTTGAAAGCATCGATGTTTTGTCGCGCCAGAGCGCGCGCGCCTTCAATATCACCTGCGTGTGCGTGCAACGCGCCACAACACACCTGGGCGTCGGGAGCTTGAACTTTGCATCGGTTAACTTCCAGCACTCGAGCCGTCGCTTCGTTAATCCGTTTGAAGAGTCCTTCAGTCACGCAACCTTTGAAGAGCAGAACCGGAGCGGCAGTCGGAGCGCCTGCATCCTGCGGGCGGGCCGCGAGCATCTTGCTCGCCATATCTCTCTTGGCCGGTCCCGATCCCTCGAGTAACGCCAAAGCAAACTCGAACTTGGATGAAATCTCCCGCGCCATTCCTGTCCGCAGCAAAATGTTTGGCAACCCCGAATCGCGAAACCATCGAGCCAGAGTGAATGCTATACGCAATCGTTTTGGCTTGGACCAGATGTGCTTTAGAACCAAATACAGCAGACGATACGTGCCCGTCGGTTTCGTTTGCCCACGGGCAATCTCTGCGCGCGCGGCTTCCAGCAGTTGTCCATATTCAACTCCAGCGGGACAGGCAGACTCGCAGGCGCGACAACCGAGACAGCGATCGATATGGTTCTCGAAAGTTAACGAGGTGACCGCGAGGCGCTCTTCCTTCACGGCGCGCATGAGATAGATGCGGCCGCGCGGGCTGTCATTCTCATCGCCAGTTGCTACGTAAGTCGGGCAGGCTTCCAGACACAGGCCGCAGTGAACACAAGCGAGAAGTTTTTCTTCTTCGCGTGCGAGGATTGAGTTGAGCGATGAGTTAACCGATATGTCTTGCAAGATGAATCCGTTTTGTTATCATTCAGCGCATGGATTATAGCAAGATCATCACGATTGAGCCGGGCAAACGCAGCGGTAAGCCTACCATCCGCGGAAC
>DASWQK010000020.1:0-2573 GCA_036403735.1 Pyrinomonadaceae bacterium | reverse complement strand
GATGCATCAGGACCCAACCGCTGGGCTTGGAATACCAATCGTGAATCGGCTGAAAAGTCGATACCGTCTCGACCAGATAGAGCGTGTTACCTGCCTCCTTTTCTTCGCTCAAAACTTTGACACTGAATTCGGATTGCTTGCCGTCAGCGGTGGTAGATCGATACTTCCAGGAATCTCCGACCCGCAGTGGAAAGTAATCCTGGGAGCCGGTCGACGACGCTCCGCCTGAAGACGAAGGCGACATGGTTCCCTTCTTCAAAGATGAACAGCCAAGAACCAAAGCTAGCCAGAGAGCCGCTATGACGAACAGAGTAACAACTGCTTTATTGGTTTTCATGGTGTCTCCTTCTGAGTTTCCGCTCGTGCATGCTACGGCCGAACGATTTGTAGCTCAAGTTTTTATTGACCGCTGCGGTGACTCATCCAAGCGACCACGAGTTCGCCGCATAACTGAGGGATTTGAGAATAGCCAGGAGCTGTTCGGGATTCGAACCCCTGCGGTTGCGCATACTGGACACGCTTTTGGTCATTCTTCATAATCCCACCTGAGCCATCATCCGAAGAGAAACTGGTTTGAAGCCGAGGTGAATCATGCGTTATCTGGAAAGCGTCGTTGGTGTAGCCGTAATCGTGATGGCCTTCTCTGTCACAAACGCCTTTGGTTGCTTCTGCGGCGGCGGTGGGGCTCCCTGTGAGGACTATGGGAAAGCTGCCGCGGTGTTCGTCGGCACTCCAATCGCCTTGAGAACAGTCGAACGAAGCCCGACTCGCAACCGGGAAGAAATGGAATACGGGCCACGCATCTTCACATTTTCGGTCGAGCAGACATTTCTGGGTCTTCAAACCGAGATAGAAGTTTCCACCGGCATGGGCAGCAGCGACTGTGGCTATGATTTCAAACTCGGGACCCGCTACCTTATTTACGCGTTCGACTATTCGAAGAGTCATCGCCTGACGACGAGCACCTGTAGTCGCACCAGACCTTTTACGGATGCGAGTGAAGACCTCGAGTTCTTTCGTAGTTTCGGGTCGCGCGGCGCCGGGGTGACCATCCAGGGCGAAGTAAAACGCGCACGACAAAATGTTGCCACCGGTAATCCTTCCGAGGCTCGGCCCCTGACGAACATCGGTCTGACGATTGAGCAAGCAGGCGAACGGCGAAACGTTTTCACCGATGATGACGGCCGCTTTCGCTTGACCGGACTTAGTCCCGGCAAATTCAAGGTGAACCTGCTGTTACCTGACGAGCTGTATACATACAAACCTGAGCAGGAGTTAACGGTCGGCGATCGCGGCTGCGCCACTGTTAATTATCATGTTGTCGATAATGGGCGATTAAGCGGGAGGGTATTAGATCCTGAGGGACGGCCGGCCGCGAAGGTTGGGTTGCAGTTGATGGAGGCCGATCACACTGATCCCTTGAAGGACCAGGCTAAGTATGCGCAAACCGACGCCGAGGGCCACTACACTTTTGAATCGTTGCCGCCGGGTCGATACGTGCTGGCTGCAAATCTAAAGCGGCTTCCGGACCCCAACGATCCTACCAATGTCTACCCGCGCACCTTTTATCCGGGCGTCCTGGATATGTCGAAAACAGAATTCATTGTTATCGGCGTCGGTGACGCGGCGCGCGACCGTGATTGGCAACTACCGGTGCGGCAGGCGCCCAGCACGCTCACCGGCAAAGTGGTTTGGGCCGACGGCACGCCAGTGGCCAAGGCCTTAATTCTTTTTCGGGAAGTTACTCATGACCCACCCACGAAGAACGAGATGGAACAGTTTGCACGGCTGCTGGTCAACGCTCAGGCCGCTGAGGCTGATGACTCGGGTTATTTCACCATTAAAGGTTATGTCGGCCAGATATACGTGATGGCGGCCGTTAGCAGGCAGCCTTCTTCCGGCGATCCGCGCAGGTCCGAACAGGAGAGGCCAGAACTGGTGCGAATCGTTCTCGCCCAGCCCAGTGAGAGCGTGAACATAGTCTTAACCAAACTTAGATAAGTCACCCATACGAGCAAACATTTTCATGAAAGATACTATTCACATTGGAATCATCGGTGCGGGTTTTGCGCAGACGACACAGATTCCTGGTTTCCAAAATTGTGAGGGCGCGCAGATTGTCGCTATCGCCAGCGCGCGCCGCGAACATGCGGAAGAAGTTGCGCGCGAGTTTGGCATCCCAAATGTTGAAAGCGATTGGCGGTCGCTCGTCGCTCGCGATGATATCGATCTCGTGAGCATTGTCACGCCGGTGGTAACACATTGCGAGATGGCCCTCGCGGCGATCGGTCATGACAAGGCAGTTCTCTGCGAGAAGCCGATGGCCATGAACGCTGAGGAAGCAAAACGGATGACTGATGCTGCGCGCGACGCCGGAGTATTGGCGCTAATCGATCACGAGCTGCGCTTTTTGCCCGGCCGCCTGAAGATGCGCGAACTGCTTCAGCGCGGCGAGATTGGCAAGGTCAAACACGCCTCTGTTATTTTTCGCGCGGATTCGCGAGCCGATCCTAATCGTCCGTGGAACTGGTGGTCGGACAAGACGCAGGGCGGCGGCGCGCTCGGCGCGATTG
>DASWQK010000019.1:0-8753 GCA_036403735.1 Pyrinomonadaceae bacterium | reverse complement strand
CGCTTACAATCACGTCCGCAAGACTGCGAAGGGTGAAATCAGTAATCAACAGTACGCGGTGATCGCGCCGACGCTTCATTGCTCGTACAAGCGCGGGACCGAAAACACCGTCGTCGGCGAGCGCAGCATGGGCGACGCGCGGCTTAATTATGACGAACTGACCTGGGCCTGGTTCGATCATTTTCTCAGAGGAGACAATAACGGAATCCTCGAAAAGATTCCGCGCGTGCGCTACTTCACGATGGGCATTAATAAGTGGCAAGCGTCTGACACGTGGCCTCCCAAAGGCGCTCAGCCTGTCACTTTCTTTTTATCAAGTGGCGGTAAAGCAAACACACTCAATGGCGATGGCGCGCTGAGCAATTCTGCGCCAGCGGCTGACAGCGGAGATAAGTTTGATTACGACCCGATGAATCCGGTGCCTTCGTATGGCGGCAATGTCTGCTGCACCGGAAACGCAGTGCAGGGAGGCGCATTCGATCAGCGCAAGATGGAAGAACGCAAAGACATTCTGGTTTACAGTACGGAGCCTTTGAAAGAGGGAATCGAACTAAGTGGTCCGATTGAAGTCACACTCTACGTTTCGTCCGATGTGAAAGACACAGACATCACCGTGAAGCTGATTGATGTATATCCTGACGGCCGCGCCTACAATTTGGACGAGACGATTCAACGCCTCAGGTATCGCAACGGCTACGATAAACCGCTCGCGTGGATAGAGCCCGGCAAGGTTTACAAAGTCGCCCTGCAACCGATGAATACGAGCAACTTCTTTGAAACCGGCCACCGGATTCGTTTGGAAGTCTCGAGCAGCAACTTCCCGCGCTTCGATCGCAACCTGAACACCGGTGGCCGGAACTATGACGAAGCGACCGGCGTGGTGGCCCACAACGTCGTGCATCACTCGAAGCAGTATCCGTCAGAGGTGAAGATTACGGTGGTGCGGAAGTAGATGGATCTTTAACCGCGGGTTGCGGCTTCCTTCGGTGTGACGGTGAGGTTCTTGAAGCGCTGCAGGCGAACCAGACCTGGCTTAGCGCCTTTCGGTTTTGAAACAAACTTGCGCTCGGTGTAATGCACGTCCACTTTTGGATCTTTCTTGGCTTGAGAGAACCACGCGGCGAGCTGCGCAGCTTCGATGATGGTCTGATGCGGAACTTCTTTGCGTGTCGGCCGGCGAATCACCACATGCGAACCGCCATAGTCTGCCGCGTGTAGCCACAGATCGTTGGGCCGGGCGATCTTGAAAGTTAAATGATCGTTATCGTTCGAGGTGCGGCCGACCAGGATTTCAAAGCCTTCGGAAGAAAGATAACGGCGGGTGCCGGGAACTTTCGGAGGCGGCTTCTTTGTTCCACCCTCTGGCGCGAGTGGTGCTGACCTCTCGCCAGGCGTCAAAGCAGTTCCATCCGCAATGGTCTCTTCCAGCGACTCCTGCTCTGCCTGAAGCTCACGCAGCTGTTTTTGGGCCAATTCGATGCGCGATTGGATTTGGGTAAGCGCGCGTTTCGATCGCGAGTAACGCGCGAACCGGCGCGCAGCTTCTTCCTGAAGCGAGAGATTCCGTTCGACTTCGACTTCAATGGTCGGAGCATCTTCGGCAAAATAATCGACCAGCGTAACGCGGTCGTCGTCTCTCTTCGCAGCACTCAGGTTCGCCAGCAGCAGATCGCCGATGCGTTTGTGTTGTTCGGGGTTGGCGTGTCCGCGCAAGTCACGCTCAAGTTGCTTTAGCAGTTTTTGCTGCTGAGATATTTTCCTGTTGAGTTCGCCGCGCGCGGTCGCCGCGCGGGCAGCATTTTCTCTTTCGGTGAGCAAAGCAGTGAAGTAGCGATCCGCGGCTGCAGACGGCACTGCGAACTCACCGCCGCGAATCAGTTTCAGAAGATCGCTTGGCTCCTTAGGCTGATTAGGTTGCGAGGCGTTTGAGCTCCGGTAAGTATCTCCGATTCGTTGACCGGGGATCTTTGACGAGCGAAGAGCCTGAATGATTTGGTCATGCTCATTCAGGAGCAACAGGTTGGCTGAGCGCCCGGTCAATTGCACGACGAGCATTCGCGTCTTTTCACTTCCGAGATCATCTTCCCCGGCGAAGGCAAATCGAACGATACGATCGGCGGCGTCTTTCTTGATTGAAACCAATCTTGTTTGGGCCAGCTCTTTTTTCACGGCCTGCCCAAATTGCGTCAGCGTCCGGCTCTGTTTTTCGAGATCGCGGACGCGTCGCTTGATCAAATAAATTCGCGGAGCGGCCGGGTCGACGGCGAAGAATAGATAACCAGTGTCGCGCAATCCGAAATCAACCGCCAATGACGCGCCGGCAAATTGGAAGATCTTTCCCGGCGCGCGTCCGGCAAGTAGCGGAGCGATTTCGTTGACAATTTCCTTGATCGATTCGTCGTCCATGAGTGCGCGGAGAAGTTAACATAGATGCGCGACGACGTTGAGCGAGGTGCGTAATTGAATGCTCGTCAGGTTCGAAGTAAAGCAGCGCCGAACGGCGTGACGGTTTCGCTCCGCGACATATTTGCAGGAGCAGCGCGCATTATTGGTTTAGCTCCTTTAGTATCCATTGCGCTCCTAAAGGAGCTTGATAGTGGTTGCGGTGCAGGGTTCTATAAATATTTCGCCCCTACGGGGCGGAAGAAGGCTTGCTTCAAGTAACCAAAAGGCGGGCAAGGATGCCCGCGCTCCGTAGCCAGGGATGACTGTGCTCCGTGTCAGCCTAAGTGCGCACGACGATGGTATTTGAAAGACGGTCGTAAACTGTTCGTTTGTCAGGATCGATCAAGGCATATCCCACGCCCAGGCCAAGGAACGCGAGCGAGAAAACAAAACCGAGGGCACGCTTGATTGCCTGGCCGCCGGTCGGAATTAAGCCGGTTTGCAGATCGATGGTACGCAATGAAAACATGCGCATCGCCAGCGTTCTGCCAGTCAACGCGATCGAAATCGTCAGGTACGCGAACATCGTGATGGCGGTAATGCCGCTCATAATCTCAATCGTGCGCGGGTCAGTCCATTTGTCGCCGGAAAAATAAATAACGGCGACCGCCGGCGATACCATCACGGCAATCAGGATGAGATCGATGACACCTGCAAAGAATCGCCGCGACAAGCCTGGCAGGTCGTTGCGAGTGTCACTCGATAGCGCGGGAACCGACAAACAGTTTTCAAGATATGACAACGCCGCATCATCATCTGAGATCACCCGCACGGGTTTTCGCGACTGGCTTTCCGCGGTGCTCGACTCGATCGTAAGGCCCATTGCCGGTAGCTCGATGTTCATTTCAATTGTCGCGGCGGTCAGGGCTGGTGCGACAACCGTGAGCTTTGGTTTAGATGAAATCCTTTCATCATCACGCTCTGGCAGGGCTGATTCTTCAAATTCTGTTTCGAGCGCCGGAGCAGTTGCAACTGCTGCCGCACCCGCGGAAGCAAAGTGATCGACGCGGCGCGCGCGATCAATTCGCTCGAGCGCCTTTGAGACGATCGGATTCATCACCGTCTGTTCCAGATCGGGAACGAGTTCAAGTTGCCCTGATGGCAAGGCACACGAGACCAATCCCGCTTCCTGTGCGGCGGCGAGTTCTTCCGCGGCTTCGCGGGCCTTGCGCTCCTGGACCTCGCGCACGCGTTGGCTCAACTGCTTCCGCCATTCAGGCTTGGCACGTCCGGTTCCGGGAAACTCGATCAATCGCGAAGAGCCAACTGCATCTTGCCCCGGCTCTGGTGCGCGATCGCTCTTAGGTTTCGACTTATTTTTGTTTTCGGATTTTGAGGACAAATCCGGTAGAGCTTCTTGGATCATGGGTTGAGATAAAGATACGGGGCAGGTATCTGAGTTATCGTCATGAGCGACGCCACAAGAGCAGTCTTGCATGGGCAAGTGTCTCCGTCAGCTCGAATCCAGGGAATGGGATCTTTCACAAACCCACACCCTCCCATAGACGCCGCCGATACTAGCAGCTTTACTTTAAGTCGTCAACGAGAAAATATTGCAGGAGTTGAAGTTGGGTCTTAGGCCTGATTAGCTTTTTCGTTTGAACCAACCGGCACGGGAAATTGAGAATTGAAAATTAGAAATTGCAAAGTGCAAATTATTTGTCAGCCCGACGGACGGGACAAAAGGTCAGCAGCAATTTGCACTTTTCATTTTTCAATTGCCAGTTTTCAATCCTAATTTGCAGTCTGCTACAGCGGTTGACGCCCAGCGAAACCGGACTCGACATCGTGCCACCATTCGAGTCGATCTCCTTCGTCCGCTTTCCAGCACAGGAGCACGACGCGGCCGTCGCGCATCGAAGGAAAATCAATTAAGCCCTGGTGATAATCTTTCAATTGAATCCCGAGACCTTCCAGCTCTCCGGCATTCGTCGAGAGTTCGACCAGCAAGCCAGCGTAACGCGCGCCCTCGTCCATGCCTCCGCCGCCGTGGTCGGCGCCCTGGGCGGCATGCTTCGCCGCAGTCTGATGGGAGATCAATCGTCGATGAGATTTCTGAATCGATTTAACGATTGGCCGCACGGAAGATAGTAGCGAGTTCGCTTCGTCAACAGTGAATAGCTTCATAGGGGATTAACGAAAGGGTTGAAGAAAATATCCTGACCAACAACTTTCGCGACGAAGCTTATTTTACTGATTTGATCGAGCGCACGCTACTTCGATCGAAGATGTGATCCACGAAATCACCCAAAACGACACGAAACCCCAGTCTCTTCGTGTTGCTTTGTGTGACTTCGTGGATCGTGCTTTTCGCCTTTACCAGGGAAGGATGCCCTGCCTCAGATCTACTTCACGCTGGCTTCAGCGGTTTCAGTCTTGGGCATGTAATAGCCGCGACGCGAACTGACTTCCAATCGTTTCTGCTTGCCTTTGGCATCGACCGCTTTTACGCGCAGCACCAGTTCATGCATGCGACCGTCATCTCTTTCGTCTTCACTGAGCGCAAAACCGAGGCTGTAGCGCGCGTTGAGATTTCCGATCACACGTGCCAGGCCGGAGCCATAATCTTTGACGCGACTGACGTGCACAGTTTCACCGCCGCTCTGTTGAGCCAACTGCTTGCCACTGCCGGCGATGCTGAGGCCAGTCCAACCAATCAGCGGTTGGCCGAACGGCAGCAGGAATTTATAGAGCGTCCGCATGTCAACATTCAGCGTATTAAAGATCGCGTTCTGTCGAATTAGAATCTGTTCGGTGGCGCCCACGTCCTCTTTGAAAACCGGGGCAATCCCATCTGACAGCCAGACGATCGCCGCCTGGGAATTTGGCCGTTTCTCTTCGACCAGGTGCGTCGCGTCGCGCGTAGCACCGGCCATGTCATAGATGTTATTCAGATCGATAGTTACTTTGCCGTTACTGCTTACGCGTTTGACGTCTACCGATCCATCTTTCTTGATGGTGCGTGTGATCGTGGCGCCGTTCTTGCCCTTGATCGTTTCGGTCTCGAGCACGTCGTTCTCTTTGGGCTTCGTGGGGCCAGCGTCGGCCGGCTGACTCTTGTCGGTGTCAGAGCTGACACTCAGGCTGCCGCTACTCTCGCGGTTCGGGCTATTGGGATCATGTTTGTCGGCATTGTTTTTGTCAGACTCCGGCGCCGGAGCGACCAATGCAGGTATTCGCGCGAGAGCTTTTTCAAGTTGAACCCGGTCACGAGTAAAGTCAGTAAGCCACATCGCCTTGCCATTTCTGATGGCGGCGGTTTTGTCATCAACGCTATTCAGATTAATCGCCAAAATTGCTACTTCATCGCCGGCCGGTAACTTGGCAAGTTCTTCGACAATCGCGGCGCGCACTTCGGGTTGTTTGAGAAAGCGGCCGGCGCCATCGTCCCGCAGATCAAGAATAAGGATCAGCGCGAGAGGCTTGCGCGCCTGACCTTCACTGTTGAAATAAGAGATCGTGCGCGGCTTGCCATCGTCGAATAATTCAAAATTGTCGGGCTTGAGATCTGAGATAGGAGTGCCCGTGCGCTTATCTTTAACGAGCGCATCCATAAAGACGACACGCGTGCGGATTTTGATTGTGTCGGCGACGTCCTGGGCAAAGATCGTCGGTGCGGCTAACAGCGTCAGCAATAAAATGATGCCGATCCGCGCTGTCATGAAGCCCGGACGAGTTGCCGCTTCGTTTCTCTGTAGGTGAGTTGAATTAGACGATTTCATAGATTCTCCTAAGCTTGCCCTCGCTCCCGACCACCCCACGCGGGCTGCCCGCGCGGGGACCCCGGTTGCTCGGGCTGCTGATACTGTTTTAGGGATCGCTGGTTGTTGCTTCGTCGGTTAATGCTTTACCCATTTCGTCGGGACTCTTCAGTAAGTCTGCAAGAATCTGCGGCGCCACCGTAGCCTGGACGACCGTGGCTTCGTTCTTCTCGATGGTAATCACAAGCACGTGAAAATTCTTGCCGGCGTCACGTACATAAACATAAGTCTGCTCTTCGTTCTTCGGCGCCAGCGTCTGGACCAGCGCAGACCATTCGGCGGCGAGCGCGGTTTGCATCGCACTCTTAAAGCTGGCGATCTGGCCACGGGAATTGAATGTTTGGTCTTCAAAGAAGGCGACGCGAACGCTGCCTGCCTCTGCCAATTTCTTGTACTCGCCGCCCCGGATCTTCGCGGCGGTTTTTATGGCTTTCATGCCGGCGCGCGCCAGCAGAGGGATGTTCTGGTGCTTGACGTGATAGAACTGCTCGATCGCTTTCACCGCGTCGTTGAAGCCGTCGCGATCGGCGCGCGCGGAAAACGGCAGCGCCAGAGCGAGCGCGATCATCAAAGTTGTGGCAACTTTCCTGGTCATCGATCTTATTTGTCGGTCTTTGGTTTTGCCGGCGGCAAATTCAAATAAGGCACGCCGAACGAACCTTCAAGCTGGCTTAATTTCTCCAGGTTGATTGGCCCCACGATATTGACGACAGTGAATTCCTTGGGCTCCATGCTGACGACAGCTAATCCGCCAATCTGATCGCCGATATTCAGCAAGTAAACTTCTACGTTCTCGCCGTCTTTTTTGCTCTTGATGCCGACGATTTTGCTCCAGCCTCCGCCGCGCAGTTGCGACAGGACTGAATCGACTTCGACCGGCGAATACTCGTTCTCTTTCTCGAACGAGAAGCTCTTTACGTAGATCCCTTTGACGTTTTTGATGAGATCGCGAATCTCGGCGTCATCACCGCCTTTGCCAGAGAAGAATTTCGCGGTCGTCTGCATCAGATGCTCATCCAGCTTCACGTCCACAGTTTCACTCGCCCGGTTGGCGAGCGAGTCGAGCTGATCGAGCTGAAGCTTCGCGCCCTGCGCCATCGTGGTCGCAGCGCCGCCGATTAAGAGCAGCAACACCGGCGCAAATTTCAAAATAGTTCGGAAGAGTATTTTCATAGTTCGTTCATCCCATCTTATGTTGATTGCGAATTGCATTTACCTGGGGAAGGCCCTGGCTCTTGCGTTGGACCAGATTCAGCTTAGCGCTGAGCAGGCGCAACGCGACCAGTACTTGTTCTTTTTCGGCGAGCTCCTGCGGAGTCAACGCCGCCTCTCGAATCTGAACATTTGAATGTTTGTTTGTGGCGACTAAGCCCGGATTCGTCTTCGGATGTCGCGTCGGATTGGTCGCTTGCTTCACGACTGTCGCCACTGTCTGTTTGTCACGCGCAGGAACGGGAGTTTCGATCCCTGGCGTCGCGATTGGTTGATCCTGCCTGGCCGCTTGAATCACCGGTCCAGCCTGCGATTTAGCGAAATGAATCCAAAGGCCGGCGCCGATCATCGTTAGCGCAATCGCCGCGGCCATGGCGAGCGGAAGGACCATGCGGTTACGGCGAACCTTTATCGTCGCGGGGATCCGGAGCGGTTGCGGCTGATAGCGCAGCGTGACGAGCAGCTCTTCCAGTTCCTGGACTTCCGCGTCCGGTTTACCCGTTCGATCCCAAAGATAGTTATCGTTCATAGCTTTCTCACTCTGCCCGCCCGCCATCCCGTCAGGCTACAGCCCCGATCTTTGCGCGCAGTAATTTCATTCCTCGATGCAGGTTCACGCGCACCGAGGCGGGGGTTAAGCCTGTGCGCGAGGCGATCTCAGGCCCGGTCATGCCTTCAACGAATCTGAGCACCAGCGTTTCCCGGTATGCATCGGGAAGCTGCCGAATCAGATCGAGAACCTCTCTAGCGGTGCGGTTCAGCGGTTTTGCGACCGCCGTGTGTTCGTCGACTTCCACCGTATTGCGTGATGCGCGATGAAAATCCATTGCTCGATTGCGCGCAATCATCGCGATCCATGGTCCAAATGCGGTGGGCTTGCGCAGCGTGTGCAACTTTTTCAAGGCGTGCATGAAAATATCCTGCACCAAATCGTCAACCTCGTCGCGTGGCACGCGCGCCAACAAGACTCCGTGCACCAGCGGTGCGTACAGCTCGTACAGCCGGCCGAATCGATCACGTTCTCCGTCCAGCACCGCCCGAACCAAAGTCTGTTCGATGGGCTCGTCGATTGTCTGGGGAGAGCGGAATGCTCCTGTCATCAGTAACATCTCCGCGGTGGCTTCGGCCTCGATCATTGAAACGCCTTTGGAACCAGCTTTCGATTCCGCAACCCTTAATTTGTTTACTGCTTCAGACATAGCTAAGACGGGAACCGCGGAGAGAGTGTTAACAGCAGTTAGCAGGTTTAGAGTCGGGCTACTGCCCGACCTCGGCGGGCGGTAGCCCGCCGCTAAACGGTGTCGTTCCGTGGTGCGTCAGCGCGAACGAATAGTT
>DASWQK010000018.1:0-3147 GCA_036403735.1 Pyrinomonadaceae bacterium | reverse complement strand
CGAAATCAGCCTCAGCCTCAGCATCTTTGCCCTGGGCCAGCAGAACCAATCCCCGCGACATATATGAAGATGGAAAGCTTGAGTTTAGCTTGATGGCTTTGGTGAAGTCCGCGAGCGATTTATCGAGCTCGTTTCGCTTCTGATAAATCTGGCCGCGGTCCTGATAAGCGTAAAAGTTATTCGGCCAAAGCTTGATTGCCTTATTCAGATCCGCGAGCGCGGCGTCGAGGTCACCTTTGCCCGAGTATGCCAGACCACGATTGATGTAGGGACCGGCTCGCAGTTGATCGGGTAGATCATTTGACAGCTTTATCGCTTCCGTGAAATCGGCAATCGCGCCGTCATAGTCTTTGCTCCGGGCCTTCTCGTTTCCACTCTGGATGAGCGGGCGCACCCTGGCATTTGTCTCCGCGTAGGGATCAGTTTGCGCGCGGACTATCGCACTCATCGCAAACAAAAGAGCGCACATCAGCAGGAACAATCGACGAGTGAGAAACAGAGTTCGCATTGTGAGTGTCGGAGTAGCAGCCGGTGTTCAGTGATTTCGTTTCTTGTTAAGGCCGGCAATCTCTGCTTCCAGATCATGGACCTTGCGCTCAAGTTCCGCGACGCGTTTTGAGAGATCCGGCGCCAGTGTCACCGCCGGCTCTTCATCGCTCAGAATTTCGTGAGCTATTCCGCCGCGGAAATCGACAGTCACGTCAGAGAGTGTTGCGGGCGCGGTCACATCCAGGGTGATTGTGTGGCGGCCATAACTAACATCGATTGAGTTGCTGGTAAACAACTGAGTTTCGTCAAACCGGCCCACGGCTTTTCCGTCGAGATAAACGCGACCGGATGCCGGGCGATCTGCAAATCTCACCATGATGCGCATATCCTCGGGAGCATCTGCGTAGCGCGGGTTGCCGCTCTTGTCATGGCCGACGTCGATGACGAAAGAAACTTTGTCCTGAATCGCGCGCCGTCCCTGCGCCAGTTGGATTCTACTTTGAGCCACGCCGGTGCCTCCGACGAACAGCGTCAGCAATATCACCAGCCAACTACGTCTTACCAGATTCATAAGCTACCTCCGACGCGATTGGGATTCACTTCAACTCGATATTCATAGCACGCTTCACGAATTGCGAAGTTCCATACTTGCCACCTCACGGCCCGAAACGTTTGCGATACTCAGAAGACCCTATGAAGGCTTTCACCATCTCAGCGCCTATGTAGTCTCCGTTGAACTGATTCAACTTCGTTAGCCAGAAATCATATCCGGTGTAATCACTATCAGGCGCATCATTGGGATTGCGCCTCAAATAACCAAAGTACTGCATCAAGACAAATGCGCGATTGAATTCTGCATTAACCAAATTAGTATGCTCGGCAATCGTCCGCAGTACTTGGCCTCTGGTTTTTACCTTCGCCGTGAGGTCGGTCGCCAACTGATCACGCTCAGTGGTTGAAAGCGGATTGCCTGCCCGCGAATTCAACTTATCCACAAAAGCCGCCGGGGTCATGCTGTCTGGATATTCGTTCACAAAGCGGGAACGTAAGACAAAACTCTCCGCAAAGGTTTGCTTGTTGTTCTCTAGCTTTTGCTCCCAACCGGGTTGCAGTACCACAACGCCGGCCGAAATTAAGGCGCTATCCGAAAAGAGTTCACTTGCGCGGACAATCGGCACGGCGAGTTGATGCGAACTATTCAAAGTCGAACTACCCATAGCATCCCCATAGGCAGATTTGTAAAAGCGCTCAACCAGATAACCCGTCTGTTGGAACTCAATTGAAAGAAAAAACGCCCCGGAAGTATTGACTCGCTGCACTTCGGCGCACGCAGCATCCGCGCCGCAGTTATTGGTGTTGTTTGTCCAGAAATTGAAACCGTCCGTGTCGGGGTCACGGCCGAGAAAGTCGAGGTACTGTTGCCGGACAAAAAATCCGTTTAGATCGAGCGGATTTCCGGTCGAGCTGTCATCGCTGACAATCGTCACGGTGGCAGAGGAACGCGCAAATGTTACGTTCTGTGGATTTGACAGCTTGATGGAAAAAGTTTCGTCCGGCTCAACATTCGGGTCGCCGAAAATCGAAACCACAAAGGTGCGCGTCGTTCCGCCTCCCGTGAAAGACAGACTTCCCGATGTCGCCGTGTAATCACTTCCGGCGGTTGCGGAACCATCAACGGTTGCATAATCAAAAGTGACGGGCTTGGCGCTTACGCGGTCAATCGTCGCTGTGATGGTTAGATTAGTTGTCCCGGAATTAAACTCGCGCCGTACTAAGTCACTGACAGAAACGGTTGGCGGCGGATCATTATCGAGAATGGTAGCCGTCGCTTTTGAGGTGCTCAGCAACGCCGCCGTTGGGTTGGAAAGATTAAGCGTAAACGTCTCGTCAAATTCGTCGGTTAAATCTCCGATGATGGGGACTGAGATTATCTTCGACGTCTCGCCAGCCGCGAACGTCAACGTACCGGTCAGGTTGGTGAAATCCACTCCGCTTTGCGCAGTTACGCCGGCCGTTGCATAGCTGATGCCGATTCGGTGTGTCGACGGCGCTGACAGAGTGACGGTAAAGTCCGCATTAACGTTGGCCGTATCTCCTTCGGTTACGGATGTGTCTGAAATTGAGATGGTTGGTGGATCAGGAGGCAGAGCCCCAATTACACTCGTATTCCCAGTTCCATTGAGGTTGTCCCAGGCGCCCAACAATTCGTCGGTCGGACCGTAAACGATCAGTTGCTGTTCCAGATTCACCGGCCCTGTTTGCTGCCAGATTGCCGAGAAGGACGGTAAGCTCACTGCCATCAGACCTGCCCGGTTGAGCAAATACAGCCGCGAAGCATCCTTGGAAAAGGCCAAGTCTCCTTTCTGGGTGAAATTTGCCGGAAAGTTGGTTTGATTCAGGTTCACCAAGTGCGCCGGGTCGGTCGCATCGACCAGCCTGATTACCGATGAACCGTTCTGGCCAAAGAAGGGGGTCGCCTCAAGAATGATCAGGCGGCGCTGGCTATCTTCAAACAGCTGCTGGTTGATGAAGCTTTGATTATCGTTTATGGATGAGACGACTTGCTTGTTTACCGTGTCGATGACCGAAAAAAATACCCCCGGATTGACAAAGAAAATATAACGGCCGTCTCCGCTGAAGACTATCGAATGCGCAGGA
>DASWQK010000017.1:0-9412 GCA_036403735.1 Pyrinomonadaceae bacterium | reverse complement strand
GGCGCCGACGCTGCAAATTGTCACGTCCGATCCCAATCTGCCGTCCGATCTTTTTTACGGCAATGTGAAGGTCAAACCGCTGCGCGTCAGACCAGGGACGAACCCGCCGCAGTTCATTACGATCGACGATTCTGACTTTTTCACGCAAGAGCAATACGTTGACTTTCTAAGTCGCATGCCGGACTCGTCGGGATTTGGTTTTTGGTTGAACCAAATTACCAGTTGCGGGAGCAACGCAGCCTGCGTCGCAGTCTCTCGCGTTAACACTTCGGGCGCGTTCTTTCTTTCGATTGAGTTCCAGCAAACCGGCTATCTGGTCGAGCGCATGTACAAAGCATCGTATGGCGATTCTAACCAGACATCGACATTGGGCGGATCGCATCCGATTGCAGTCCCGGTCATTCGCTTCAGTGAGTTCGTTCCCGACGTGAAGCAGATCGGTAACGGCGTGATCGTGAACCAGGGAAACTGGCAACAACAACTTGAGGCCAATAAAGTCTCGTTCAGTCAGGCGTTCGTGCAACGCTCGCGATTTACTACCGCGTATCCGACTTCGACGGCGCCGGCAACATTTGTTGATCAGCTTTTCACCAAAGTCGGCGTGACTCCGTCAGCAACGGACAGAAATACCGCCATTGGTGAATTCAGCGGCGCCGCGGATATCAGCGACGTGGCGGCGCGCGGACGTGCGTTGCGTGACGTGGCCGAGAACGCCACCGTCGCACAACAGGAAACAAATCGCGCGTTCGTGTTGATGCAGTACTTCGGTTATATGCGTCGCGATCCAAACGGCGGTCAGGACACTGACTACACGGGTTACGATTTCTGGCTGGGTAAGCTGAACCAATTCAACGGTAATTTCATCAATGCCGAAATGGTAAAAGCGTTTATCGAATCATCCGAATATCGCGGCCGGTTCTAAACGCGATTTCACATTGTCGTTCAAAATGAGAAGGCTAACCCCGGGTTAGCCTTTCTTATTTTCAGTAGTCTGTGGATTTTACCAGTGTTAGAGTACCAACTTGTTTGGCGTGATGGAGTCAGTACCGGGAGCTATCGCGACCGGGTGACTCTTACCTGACGGTCAACTTTATCGAGAGCGACCCGGTCGCTATCGCTCCCGGTACTGACTCCATCGCCTAAGTTCCGACACCGCTGACAAAACTCTTGTCGATTCCTGACCTCAGTATTGTGATCCCGGCTCTTAATGAAGCCGAGAACCTTCGCCTGTTGCTACCGCTGATTCGTGAAGTGATTGACGAACTTGGCGTGCGCGCAGAAGTCATTGTTATCGACGGCGGGTCGACTGACGATTCGAAATCAGTTGCGCACCATCTGGACGCGCACGTGGTCGAACAGAGTGAGCGTGGATATGGCGGCGCGTTGCTCGCCGGGTTTGCCGCCGCGACTGCGCCCTACGTGGTCACGATGGATGCTGATCTCTCTCACCCGCCGGTGTTTCTCAAGGATTTTTGGCTAAAACGATCGGATGCCGATCTCCTGATTGCCTCGCGCTATGTCGCGGGCGGCCGGGCGGACATGGCGATTAGCCGTCGCATCCTCAGCACGATCTTGAATCGGACCTATGCGCTGTTGCTTGGGATGAAGCTGCGCGATCTTTCGAGCGGCTTCCGCATGTACGATCGGAAGGTCCTGGCTACTCTGGATTTGCGTGCGAGAGACTTCGATGCGCTCGAAGAGATTTTGGTAAGAATTCACATAAACAACGGCAGAATAAAAGAGGTGCCCTTTCATTATCAGGTGCGGCACTCGGGCAGGTCTCACGCAAAGTTGCTGAGATTTGGCTGGGCTTATTCCAGGACGCTCCTGCGCATGTGTCGTTTGCGATATTCGAAGTAAAGTAAAAGTCGTTTGAGACGTCGGGTTGTTAGAGTACCAACTTCAGGGTGATGGAGTCAGTACCGAGAGCCGTAGCGACCGGGTTGCAGCCATTGCAAGGATCCGAGACCGCAGGAATTGTTACCCGGTCGCTACGGCTCCCGGTATTGACTTCTTTGCTCAGTCGAGCGCAAGACACTTCTCAGGAATCGCTAGCTCAAGACATTCTGATAAATCTCATACGTCGACCGTGCTGCTTTCTCCCACGAAAACTTAGCTGCATGAGTTGGACCGGCCGCAATCATTTTCTTTCGCTGTCTCTCGTTTTCGCAAACATCACTGATCGCCGCCCCGAGCGACTGCACATCCAGCGGATCGACCAGCATGGCTGCATCTCCAATCGTCTCTGCCAACGCGGCAATGCGACTGGCAATTACCGGCGCGCCGCACGCCATTGCTTCGAGGGGCGGCAGACCAAAACCTTCGTATAGCGATGGATAGATAAATGCCCGGCATGATGAATAGAGCGCGCGCAACTCGTCGTCACTGACATAGCCAATCAGCCTCACGCGATCCGCGATTCCCGCGGCGCGGACAAACGCAAACGTTTCTTCCATCATCCAACCTTCGCCACCCGCTACGATCAACTGCGGTCGAAAACGGGTGACGCGAAGAACTTCGGAAAATGCCTTTAAGAGCGTCAATAGATTCTTGCGCGGCTCCAGCGTTCCCACGAAAAGTAGAAAATCATCCTCCACGCCGAGTCGTGTCCGGGTTCCGAGACTTTCATCGGGCGACATAGGGCGAAAGGTTTGGCGCGGCGCTTCATGAATTGCAGTTACTTTGTTTGTCTTGACGTTCAGGTGTGAACACAACTCGCGCCTCACAGCCTCAGTCGGCGTGATGACCGCCTTTGCCATTTTTACCGCGAGCGGAAGCCGTAGACGCATGCGCCGCGCCAACGGCTTGCGATGTAACTTTGGATACAAGAGAGATGAAAGATCGTGGACCGTGACGACGGTGTGGCGCCGGCGCCAAAGCGGAATCTCATAATTGGTTCCGTGAAACAGATCGAGTCCGGCTCTTTTTAGGTAACGCGGCAAATCGAATGACCACCAACGCCCGCGAACGTTTGCTGACTTCGGATTAATGAGCTCCAGATTGGGGAGGCGATCCCGTTCACTCTGCTCAACGATCTGCGGATGAAATGGTTTAGGAGAAATTAACTGGAATTGATCCGAAGGATAATTGACCGCCAGCGCCCGCCCCAGTTCAAAGGTGTAATGGCCGATCCCGGTTAGCAGGTCGCCCAGTGGAGAGCCGTCGAGTCCTATGCGCATAGTGGTCGAGTCAGAACCACCTGCGGTAGCGGGTGGCTTAATGCGAGTTATATGAGGAATGGAGCGTTGAGATCAACCGCCCGCTACGGCAGGCGGTTCTGACTTCACTGCGCGAACCGTTGACGGTATTCGTTCGCAGAGAGGAAGGCCTTGACCATTTCGGCCTTGATGAAATCGCCGTTGAACTGGTTCAGCTTACCCAGCCAGAAATTGTAGCCGTCATAATTGAGGCCCGGCTCCGGCGAATCGTTTGGATTGCGTTGTAGATAACCGAAGTACTCCATCAGCACGAAAGCTTTATTAAATTCCTGCTGGTAGAGCATGGAATCTTCAGCGACCAGCCGCAACGCGCGCGCGCGGGCCGCATTATCTGTTGGCGCTGCATTAACTTCGTTGATGGCCGCGGTGCGATTAGGCGCTGACGCCGGCGCGATTCCGGCATTGGTGTAAAGCTTATCGACGAACTGTTGCCCGGTTAGATTTGTTGGATACGCGCTGGTGAATTGCGACCGTGTGACAAAATCCGCAAAGTACGCGTTCTTATTATTTTCCAACTGTTGCTGCCAATTCCCCTGGTTGACGATCACACCATTACCAATTTCGAGGGTGTCAGGCAGAAACTGCTGACGCGTGATTGGCACCGGCGAATTCGCCAGGTTGCCATATGCAGCTTTGTAAGTCCGATAAACCAGATAACCGGTCTGCTGAAACTCAATCGACAAGAAGAATGCGGCGGAACCGTTAATGCGCTGCACCGCAATGCAATTAGCATCGCTGCCGCACTGATCGATGTTGTTGGTCCAGAACTGTAATCCCGTCGCATCAGGCTCGCGATTCAAAAAGTCCAGATACTGCTGCCTGACAAAGAACCCAGTCCCATCGATCTGATTCGGAATAGGCGAGGCGCCGGCATTAATCGTGATATGCGGCGCGGTTGTCGTATCACGACTCGACGCGCCTAAGATTGTTATCACGATCGGCAAATCGCCGACATCAACCGTGGAGGGTAACGTTAAAGTGACGAGATCTGTCCCCGGTAAATCAGAATTTGTGTTGCTGCTCGCTGTGGTAATCACGGTGGTGCCGATAGTCGCAGTAATAGTACCAGCCAGGTTGTTGCGCACACCTGTCATTGAAACGCGCAAGATGGTCGCCACTTGTGTACCCGTGCCGTCGTTCGTCGTGACGGTGAACGGCTCAGGAGTACAGACTGCCGGATTGGTCGCATTGCAGACTACGGCCCTGCCGCCTGGCCCGTTCGTGCTGGTAAAGATGTCGGGCTGCGCGCCGACAATGGTGAGTGCGCCCCGAATCACCGTCCCGTTATTATTGATGGCGATCGGATAAATGCCTGCCGGCAGTCCGATGGGCACGACAAATCTAATTTCAGAGGAACTCACCGCGTAAAGTCCGCACGCGGCGCCGGTAATTGAGACTGAAACTCCATTCAACTCGATGGGAAGCGACGGAGCGCGCTTCGATTCGGAAGCATTCGCATTGCTGACGGTGACGCTCGTCACGGTTCCGAAAGCTGCTCGCGCGACCGCAACCTCGCCTGCGGCCAATCCAACCGGGACCGCGTTGGGGCTAACTGAGGGACTCGGCGAAGGACTCGGGCTGGGACTCGGGCTCGGGGTCGGACTAACGTTTGGACTTGGAGTCGCGGTCGGGCTTGCGACCGGAACCGGCAGTAGACTGGCGCCAGTAAATAAAGTCAGAGTGCCCGTAGATTCAGTCGTTATCGCGGGCGACAATTCATAAAAGACTTCGGCCGAGCGATCGGAATTTCCCAGACCGAGTTCTGCCGGACGCGTAAATGCGAAACGCCGACGGGTGTTGCTAACAATTGCGCCAACCCCACTGTCGAAGACAGCCGGATAGTTGGAAATCCGCGTGAACGGTCCAGTCGACTGCGCCGGTAGCGGAGCAAGGAAAATCTGTGCGGCGCTAGTGGGATTCATGCCGGTACTGTCCAGGACCAGTGTCCCGCTGGGTGTATAGTTCAAAGTCGACGTCCACATGACTGAGCAGGGCGTCAGTGGCCCAGCTCCGGCGCACAATCCATAATCAGTAAACACCGGCACATGAAGTGTTGGGTCGATCTGCGTGTCCGTCGCGCGCGGTCCAAGTTGAGTGAACGTGTCCGTCGTCATGTCATAAACAAACGGCGCATAAAAATTAGTATTCGTTCCGTTGCCCTTCGGATCGCTGGCCAGCGACTCGAATCCAATGAACCTGCCGTCACGACTTAATCGACGTCCGAACGTCAAAAGGTTTGCGCTTGCCGATGGGTCGGGGCTGACGCTGGGTGTGGCCACGGGTAAACCATTCTTGGTCTTGGTCACCTGGCGCAGTCCGCTCACAGTTGTGCCGTTAAAGCTGGCCACATAGATCTCGGCATTACTGAATCCACTCCCATCGTCATTGTTGGAAGTCAGATTCGCGTTCGAGATGAACGTAATCACCGAGCCGTCACCGGACAGAGAGGGATCCGAACTAAAAATCGGATTGTTAAGAGAAGCCGTCGTCGTACTGGTGACCTGCGTAAACGCGCCGCCCCTGAATATAAAGACTTCGGGATTTCCGTCCGCGTTGTTACCGGTCAGGTTGCGCGTCGAAACGAAGGCAATTGTATTCCCGTTATCACTGATAGTTGCATCGCGATTGTCATCAGCGATGAATGGTGAAAATGGGAGGCCGTTGCTTAAGACGCCTCCCGGCGAAGGCGCGCGACTCGCCGGCGTGTTCGTGATGCGCGCGAAGGTTCCGGTAGTTAAGTCTACTGATCCAATGTCGGCGCCGCTGGAAAGATTCGCCGTGTCAGCGACGGTGAACTGATACGTCCAGATCTCCTGATTCATATCAGTGTTCGTCGGCGCGCCCGGATCTGTCCCGTTAAAACTCGCAGGTGATACCGGCGCGTTCGAGCTGAAGACGATCGTGTAGGTACGATTGCCGCCCGACAGCGTCGGCTCGACGCTTATCATCGGACGATTGTTGCTGATTTCGATCTGAACATTCGTCGGCTCGTCTACCGGCGGCGTCGGGCTGACCGTGGGCGTAGGACTTGGTGAAACACTGGGACTCGGGCTGGGACTTGGACTCGGGCTTGGCGACGGACTACCGGGCGGCTTCAAAACACTGCGCGTATTAGTAAGCTGAAAAACGCGGCGCTGCGCATAATCGTAAAGAAAGATCTCGCGATTTCCGTCTTGATTATTGCGGGTCGCGGTTTTTTCCGTCGCGATATCGCCGTTCGATTCGATTACCACAAAGCGTCCATTGGCTGTTACGTCACTCGCGAATGACCCAACCTGGGTGGTCGCCGATAAACGATCCGAGTTCGTTATCTGAGTGACGTACGCGTCAGGCGTCGACGCCGAGGTGGATTGGGCAGAGGTGAGCGCGCCCGCGACGAGCATACACGCCGCTGCGGCGGTCAAAAAGGCGATAACCAGTCTGATCATTAAGAAACCGAAACTCGATCTAAGTGCTAATCCCGACCTGCTGGGTTTAGGCCAAAATCAATAAGAAAACGCGATATTTTGATCCAATAGCCAAGGGCGCTCATTGTAAGCGTTGGTGATACGCAACCGCAAGTGGCCCTCCGCTTAGTTTCATTCAAGTGGCATGCGGTTGCTCGATAATAATTAGTTCACCGCGAACCGATGCCGATATTCGTCTGCGGTGATGAAGGCCTTGACCATTTCGGCGGCAATGAAATCGCCGTTGGCTGCATTGAGTTTGCCCAGCCAGAATTCATAACCCCCATAGTCCGAATCCTGCGGATCATTCGGATTGCGCCGCAAGTAACCGAAGTACTGCATCAACACGAACGCGCGATTCTTCTCGGAATTCGCGAGGTCTGCGTCCTCAGCCACGGCGCGAAGGACCTGCGCACGCGACATTGTTCCATTCGTGAGCGCGGTGACGAGGTTATCCCGTTCGGTTGCCGACAAAGGCTTAACATCACTGTTGTTTCTCGCATTCAGGTTGAGTGTGTCGACGAATGTCGCCGGCGTCATTGCTAACGGAAGTGCCGTCAGGAAAGCAGGACGCTGCACGAACTCTTCGGTGAAAGCGTTCTTGTTATCGTCCAATTGTTGTTGCCAATTTCCCACATTGACGACCACGCCCTGGCCAATTCGCTGCGTGTCCGGCAGAAACTGATTCAGTCTGATGACCGGGACTCTTAATGTATGACTCCCTCCCGTTGAGGACGTACCCGTCGCATCGCCAAACGTGGACTTGTATATCCGCTCGACCAGATAGCCGGTCTGTTGAAATTCAATTGACTGGAAGAATGCCCCGCTCACGTTGATCTTACAGACGGTCAAATCTGCGGCCCCGCAATTGGTCATCTGGTTGGTCCAGAACGACAGGCCTGATGCGTCGGGTTCGCGATTCAAGAAGTCAACATAGTGTTGCCGCACAAAGAAGCCGGCGGTATCGATCTGGTTTGGCCCGGTGAACCCGCTGTCGTTGATCGTAATCGTGGTCGTCGATGGCGCGCCGAGTCCAGCGTTCAAGCCGACCGGAGAGCTAAGCGTCACCGTAAAAGTTTCGGCGCCTTCCGTATACGAATCGTAGGTGATCGGAATCGTGATCGTCTGTGAAGCCTGGCCCGCGGCAAAATTCAAAGTTCCCGACGTCGCGATGTAATCACAGCGCGACGAAGCTGCACCACTAATCACCCCGCAACCGTTCGCCCCCGAAGTGTCGCCGGTCGCGTAATTAACTGAGGCAGGAAATGACGTGTCACCCGATCGCGTGACTGTCACGGTTGCATCGACCGACGCGCTACCGGTTCCCTCGGTGACTGATGCGGTACTCGCGCTGAACTGCAGCGTCGAAGCCGCCGGATTGACCAGTGCAGTTTCCCAGATACCACGACCATGAGTACCCGCGCGCAAGATCCGGCTCGTCGGCTGAATTTGTAAATCAAAGACCGCGACCCGCGGCAGACCACTTCCCAGCGGGCTCCAATTCGCGCCGGCGTCGCTGGAAAAGTAAACGCCAATATCCGTGCCGGCATACAAGTTATTCGAGTTCAGTGGATCGATCGCAAACGCGTTGATCGGGATGCTGGGAATACCGCTTCCCGCTGCGGCCCAAACTGGCGCCGCTCCGCCGCTGACTCCCGCGGCGTTGAGATTGGTGATCTTCCAAATTCCCTGCCCCGCCGGCGCGTAATAAGACAACGTGACGTAAGCGACGTTCTTATTGTTCGGATCGATCATCGCGCGGCCAATGAATTTGTTCGTCGGGCTGAGGGTGGGATTCGCCGGAATCGGTGGCGAAATATCAACCAACGTCGATGATCCGGTCGAGGTGGCGAACACCTGGCCGTTCTGCAACCCAACCATGCGAATGTTGTCGCCCCGGTTCCAAATCGCAATCGTGCTGATCGGATTTGTTCCCGATAGAGGCACCTGGCTGACCGCGGTCATCGTGTCGCCGCGATCGAATGATCGGTACAACCGGTCCGATCCAAAATAGACAGTGTTCGGCGAGCCGGGGCCCAGGGCCATCGGCGCATAAAAGAGCACGGTCGGGGTCAGCACCAGACCATTGTGCAGATAGCCTGGCGTTCCTCCATCACACGGGTCGAATGGTGCTGGCGCCTCAGGGTCACCGACACCACCGAAGCCAGCTCCGCGCGTGGGCCACGAGTCGAAGACCGGCAAACAAGCAGCCTTGAAAATTCGATCGAAGCCGATCTGTCCACTGTTATTGAAGAACGTGTGATACATCGTCACGTTCGTCGTATCGGTCGCACTCTGATCAATTAGCGAGTAGCCTCCGTCACCACTTTCGGCCCTGCGCCAATTGCCTGAAGACGTCTGCTGAAATTCAGTGCCGTTGTCCTGCGTACCGCCGATCATCAGGAACTGATCGGTCGGGTGAACAGCAATACCTTCAAACTGTAGAGTGTTGAGCGGCGCGCTGTTGAGATTCGTCCAGGTCGTGGCTGACGTTCCATGAGGAACCCCCCTCCAAACCCCGCCGTCATTTCCCGTGAAAATATTTCCAGCAGAATCAAAAGCCAGGGCGTGATCATCAGGATGCAACCCACTGCCGTCAGAAACAAACGTGGTTCCACCGTCGGCGGACTTGCCCACGAGGCGTCCGCAGGTCGACGAAGTCTGACCGCCGATGTAAACATGGTTAGCATCATTTGGATCAACCGCAATCGGCATATCGTAAAAGCACTGGCCTGCGCAGAAACCAGC
>DASWQK010000016.1:0-9116 GCA_036403735.1 Pyrinomonadaceae bacterium | reverse complement strand
CGCGAATCAGCCCAATCGCGCAGCACGAAGAATTACAGAAACTTTCTCTTGACGAACAGATCGCCATGCATCGCGACGCCTTCAAATGGAAACTTGGTGCTGACGGTGAAGCCCGCCCGGCGGAAGATGGATCGCGAATCGATGCTGAGGTGAGCTTTCACACAGCTGGCGACATTATTCGACAAGTGCCCCGTGCCATCATCGTCGGTGTCTTCGCTCCGTTTCCAAACCTGTGGCTGCGCGCGGGCAAACAGGTTGGTTACAGCGGCCGAGTCATAGCGGGAATTGAAATGCTGATGACCTACATGATTGAATTTCTCGCTTTGTTCGGACTATGGAGCGCCCGTAAGAATCTATCAGCTTGGTTTCTGGTGATTGTTATTGGGCTGGGCGCGACGGCTCTGGGTTTGGTCGTGAATAATATGGGCGCGATGTATCGCCTGCGCTACCCGTTTTGGGTCTTGATGGTTATCCTCGGCGCGGGCGGTATTTGTTTTCTGTTTGGACGTTTTAGAAATCAAAGATTAGATCAGGTCGACAATTCTTCGGCCCGAGAAGTTTCCATTTGATTAGGCTGAGTCTCACACTTGCGGCTCTGGCGATCTGCAATGCCCTGCTCGCCGTTCTGATGCCGTGGTATATCATCACGCACCTCGGCGTGGGGATCGAAACTGACGCATTCTTTGCGTCCGGAGCTTTACCACAACTCATATTTTTGGTAGCGAGTTTCTCGATAACCCAGGTACTCGTGCCACTGCTGGCGACCGAGAATGAAAAGAATTTTCGGCGCGATGCGTGGGGATTTTTTCTGGCCGTGAGCGGGTTTTTCTGCCTGACCAGCGCAATTCTATTTTTGACCGCCCCGCTCTGGGTGTCGCTGATCGTACCTGGGTTTTCCGAACACGCCCGGCAACTGACGATCACCTTAAGCCGAATCCAATTGCTGTCCATGATCGGCAACGCGTCCATAGTTGTCCTCTGGTCTATCTATTACGCACGGCAAAAATTCCTGTGGACGGAACTCTCGTCGGTCTTGGCGAATGCGGTTAGTTTGTTGTTTCTGTTTGGGACGTTGTCGCGTTACGGCATTGTGGCCGCGGCCTGGGCCACAGTTTTGAATCTTGGTTTGAAGGTCGTGATGCTTATGCCGGCGCTCGGCCGCTGGGAATGGCCGCAGTGGAATTCGTACGCCATGAAAGAAGCCTGGCGCCGTATCACACCATTTCTGTTGGGACAAACGTATGCGAAGTCTGATCCATTAATCGATCGTTTCCTTACCTCACTGACTATCGCCGGCAACTTGTCTCTGCTCTACATCGGCCAGCAGCTTTATTCCTCGATCAATCTGATCACGACGAAGGCTATCTCGACTCCCTCAGTGCCGCGGCTCGCACTTGCGGCGAAGTTCGGAGAGTGGTCAAACTTTCGGCGCATTTATCACCAAAGATTATTCTGGATGCTGGGAATTACGATCGCAGCCGCAGTCGGTTTGTTCACAACCGGAGAGCCTTTGCTGCGATTAATGATTGGTCATGGCGGTATCACGGCACAAAATGTTCACACGCTGTGGTGGATCATGGTTGCCCTCAGCGGAGTATTGATCGGCGGCGCCGCGGGCCAGGTAATCTCCGGCGCATTCTATGCAATTGGCGATACCCGTACGCCGACGGTGCTCTTTATCGGCACTTTCACCGTCTATGTTCCAATAAAAATAATGGCATTCCTGCGATACGGCGTGATTGGACTAGCGGTGGTTACGAGTGTGCACCTGGTAGTGAATTTCTTGTTGCAGCTGGTAGTCCTGGAGCGTACTGCGGTCCGGCGGGCGGCTGGTGAAAGACCCGGATCTGCTATCCAACTGCAGGCATCTGATCCTTGATTCGCTCAGGCCGGCGGTGAGCAGGACGGTGCGCAGCTTCCCGTTCGGCAAGTTTCTTTCGCGCCTTCTCCGCGCGTCTTTCTTTAACCAGGACAAAGCCGACGGCGACAAAAATAAAATAGAAAACCAGTAACTGGGCGCGTTGCCGATACGCAGTGCCAACATTTCCCTGCACGATTGAATAAGTAAGAGTTAACAAGCTGGTGAAAATTAGAATTGGAGCAATCTGTCTGATGCGATGCTTGATAGTGAACCACGCCCCGAGTACGAGCAGCGGAATAGCGAGCCACCAAACAATCATCTCCGGCAAAGTCAGCATCTGCCGCAGAGAACCGAATTGCCACGGAAAGGGGGCCAGTATCAAGTAGGTAAAGCCGACAGGGATCGCACTTACAGCTCCCGAAGTTGTCGAGACGTCGGCGTCCGTTCCAAACCCGGACTGCGCTGATTGGGCGGCATCAAGACGCATGCGCTGCAACTGCTCTCCGCTACCGTAAGTCTCGAACTGCTGCGTGGCATAGTGACTGACCCCAAAATATGCTAGCGACAGACTGATGACAATCATTACGATTAGTTGGCGCGCGAACGATTGGGCTGTCAGCCGGCGACGCCCAAGGATGAAGGCAGCGGCCGTCGCAATCACCACGATGTAAAAAACGTAAAATCTTAAGGGGAGCAACATGCACAACGCCAGCGCCAGCGCTGTCAAGTACTTAAAAGTAAATCGATCGCCGAGCTTCAGCGTCGCTACCATGGAAAGTGCGAGCAAAAAGACAATCGGCCCATCCTTTAGTCCCTGACATGACCAGATTATCAGAGACGGAAAGAACGCCGTCAGGATAGCCGACAGTCGCGCGGCGGTCCTGTTTGGAAAGATTTCCATCGCCATCATGTAAGCGAGTGGGGCGGTCGCTGCTCCCAGGACACAGTTGACATATTGGGTCGCGAGCATGTTGCGGCCAACAATCTTGTAGATCGCTGCCACCATATACGACATGCCCCAGCCACTTGACGAGCCTCCTGCGTAAAATCGGTCGAACACTCGCGCGTACTCAGGTTTGCCCTGCCAGACGTTCATCAACGCGTCGCCCAAAACATCGTAAGTGAATGCGTCGCCGCCGAAAAACTCCTGCCAGTGAAAAACGTAGATGAGCGTTCCGATCACTACCCGCAAGAGGAACGCCACCAGAAACAATCTGATTAAGAACTTGCGATCCTCCAGTTGGTAAATGCCATAGGTCGCCACTGCAACCAACGGCAGAGTGAGCAGAGCAGCCGGACCACCATCGGCGGGGGCGACCACCAAAACCACTCCCAGAAGCAAAAGTGCAAATGCGAGTAATAATCCGTTCACTTACGTTCGTCCTCAAAAAGCTGAAGGCGTTTTTACAGATCGTCTGGTAAATCAGGACGTGTCTTGCGCTCGACCAGAAACCTGTCTTCAGCACTCAACTCCTTGACCGGTTTTGCTGGAACGCCAGCGATCAGCCAACCTTCGGCCTCGAGCTTGCTTACCACCACTGACCCAATACCGACTACACATCGCGAAGGAATTGAAGACCCCGGCGCCATACGAATCTCCGATCCTACATACGCAAAATCTCCGATCGCAATCGGCTGCGTACGCTGGCGATTATGTGTCCACAAAGATGAGTTTCGTCCGCCAAGAATAGCGCGCCGCCCAATTTCAACTCGATCAGTAAAATCGATTTTGTGGCCGGTCGTAACTATCGTTCCCGGGCCAATAATAAGCGTAGGATCGACCGGATTAACTACTTCAGGATCGGGGATCGAGTTGATCTCGTTGAGTCGCATTATGTCAGAGTACCTGCCGATTCTCACTTCATCGCCTCCGCGAATAATATTCAGGTGACCGATGCGCACGTGGTCACCCATCCTCAAATCCGTGACGCCGATGATGACGTTAAAGTGCCCTATTGACGTATCCGCATCGATTTCGCACCGGCGCGCGTCGATTATGCTTAGCCCCACATGGACGCGACGCCCAATCTTGTAGCCAAAGAATAAACGATAACAAGGTCGCTTCAGAAACGACGGCAAGAGCGCAATGCAGGCGAGCGTAGCCAACCGGAATGTGCTCGTTTTTTGCATGCGCCAGTCTAATTATTCCAGACGAACCCAGCCTTCTCTGCTCCGACGAAGTATATGAGAGCCAGCGAGAATCAACTAGCTTGCCGTCAGCAGAAAGCCTTCGCTTAATGCTGTCGGGATCTTGACCGCTCCAGAACGTTCTCGAAAATTGAGACGACCCGTGGCATTTGCACTTGGGTCGAGAAACGTTCAACTGCTGTGGCCCGCGCGGCCGCACCCATCTTTCGGCGCAAGTCGGCGTCGTCTATCAGTAAGCGCAGGCGTTCCCGCCATTCGCGCTCAGTTTCGACGAGAAACCCGTTCACACCGTCATCGATAATTTCAGCGTTCGAACCCATGCGCCGCGCGACCACCGGCAATCCGACGGCCATGTATTGCACGGTCTTAAAAAAGAATTTCCACGGATGCCAGGAATGATCGAGCAAAGGCAGAAGTCCTATGTCGCACTCTTGTAGTTGAGCCACTTCAGTTTCTGCTGACCATTGCTTTACCTCAGTGGGAATCTCCGGCATTGTCACTTTGCCGGCGCCTATCACACGCAGCGATATTCGCGCGTGGCTGTCGAGTCCGCGAAGAGCCGGGGCGATCGCGGTTAAGTTTGGCATTGTGCTGTGGCTCCCAATCCAGACCAGCCGCACGGTGCCGTCATCGGATCGCGGCGCCGGGCAGTAACGCTCGGTATCCACACAGTTAGGAACCACCGACACAGATGGATTAAAGCGCGCGGCATAGTCAGCCAGCAACTGGTTGATGGCGATGATGTGATCGCTTTGACGAAATAGGGTGTGCGTCTTGCGCGGAAACTTTAGCAGGCTGAACCAGCCATTCATCGGACTCCGATAGGGCAGGAAGACCGGATCGTCGAAATCATAAATAACCGGCGTGCCCGGACGGCGAATCATCGTTTCGATGATCGCGGGTCCGATCAGCGTGGCCTCACGAAAGATGAATAAGATATCGCACGACGGGCGGGTCCGAAGCAGTTTCAAACGATCTTTATAACAGGAAGCGAGTCTGGCCACCTTCACGCGCATCGGGGCTGGATGATAAAGAACTTCGTGCAGCCGTTCGTCCTCGAACGGATAAAAATCAACTTCCCAACCTGCCTCGCGCAAGTGCACGGCCCACGTTTCAATGCGCACGCGCTGCCCGGGTGAGATTCCGAGCACGTTGGGAACAAGGGCGGCGACACGCTTCATAACACTGCCTGGCGCAGCAGACGTCGCGACGCCAGTTGATCCTCAGCCGCTACATCGTCAGCGTTTTGTGATTGATGTTCAAGTGCCCAACCGACGAAACTCTGCAAACCATCTGCGAATTGAGTGCGCGGCACAAAGTCAAGTTGCTGCTCAAGCTTGCCCACTGAGGCGACCGCATGACGGATGTCTCCTGACCGATACCGGCCCGACACTTTGATGCGCGGCTCCTGCGACAAAACACGACACATTTCCAAGGCGATGTCGTGCAGGGTTATGCCCTGCCCGGTGCCTACGTTCAATACCTGGCCAAAAGCACGCTGGTTGCACGTCGCCAGGCGTAAAGCTTCCACAACGTCTGAAACGCACACAAAGTCGCGCAACATTTTCCCGTCTTCGTAGACCTCCAGTGGCTCGCCCGAATTTGCGCGCCGAAAGAAAGCTCCGAGCACGCCTACATAAGGATTGCGCAGCGATTGGCCGGGTCCATAAACGTTGAAGAACCTGAGAATGGTTGTTTGCAAGTCATGTATGGCGCTGACTTGTTGGGCGAGTTGCTCTTGTTGGTATTTAGTCAACCCGTAAATTGAAATAGGGTTTGGGGGAAGCGCTTCCGACATTTCTGCTGGTAAGGCTGCCTCGCCACATTCAGGACAATAGATTTCCCACCGACCTTCGTCCATTTGCCGGGAATCTCTTCCTGCGGCCGCAAATGATTTCCCACAATTCGCGCAGTCAAATTTGCCTTCACCATAGACCGCACGTGAAGAGGCAATGACTACCTGTCGCACGCCGGCGGCGACGGCTGACTCAAGAACCACTGCAGTTCCATAGGTGTTAACTGAAACATACCTGCCGATCTCGTACTGTGACTGTCCAACGCCGGTTTCGGCCGCAAAGTGATGCACCACCTCGACGTTTTTCATGGCGCGATGCAAGGCTTCTTGATCGCGGATGTCCGCCCAGATGGTTTCGCAATCCGGCAAATTCAGCTGCGGATTTTCCCCGTGAACCTGCGGGAGCAAATTATCGAGAACGACGACCGAATGGCCATCGCGGTGCAATTGCATGGCGAGATGACTGCCGATGAAGCCAGCGCCGCCCGTAATTAAGATTCGAGTACCAGCCATTTAAAAGTAGCAGTGATTCAGTAGTCGCGAAAAAGAAAGTGTGAGTCCAAATGGTTTTTGTCCGAATAATATCTTCAGGAGAAGTTAGCAGATCAGCGCGTACTTTTCGAACTTGCGCGGTCGATGCGTTCATAAACTTCCTGATATCGTTTGCCGCCAATTTCCAATAAGTCAAAGTAACAGCGCGCGGCCTCGCGGCAGCGCATTTTTATTTCATCCTCCGCAACCAACGCAAGTGCTTGCGCGGCGGCGGTTTGCAGAGTCGCGCTGTCAAATGACTCTACGGTTATTCCCACGCGTTGCTGCTGAAAAAGTTCGTCAATGTCGCCAGTGCCAGTGTTACTTACTACCGGAATGCCGGCCGCGAGGTATTCTGCAATTTTTGTCGGCGAAGCGGCGATTTGTGAAAACGTCGGTTTGCGAAACGAAATTCCGAGCCGCGCTCGCTGTAAATTTCGCGGAACGTCAGCAGGGTCGACAGCTGCCACTTCGAAATCCAACTCCGAGACTCCAGCGCGTTCCAGAATCTGTGCGACCGTTGCACGCGGAGCCAGAGTCAGAATTCTAAACACCGCTTTTGGCTGGAGCTTTTTGAGTTCGACAAAGAAGCGTCCCATCTCTTCGAGCATGTACAACCCGTAAACCGAGCCGGCATAAACCACCTCGAATCGATCGTCACGGTGATTGGTGTCAATGGGGAACCGCGAAAAATCGACGCAAGTTGGAATGACAGAGACCTTGTTCGCTAACCCAGCGTCCATTTCAACTAACCAGTTCCGCGCGCGGCTGGTGAGCACCACGACCTGACTTGCTCGTCGCAAGCCGCTGCGCTCCAGCCATTTTATCGCCTTGAATGGAACTGAATCTTCTTTCCAGATACCCGCATCGACATATTCCTCGGCTATTAGCCCACGCAGATCAAAAACCACGGCGCACCGCCTCACCTTTTTCGCGATTAACGCCATCGCAATCGGAATGTGTGCGCGCGCGTGCAAGACATCAATGTCGTAGTTGCGCATCAGCCGGATTGTACGAATGGCTCCGGCCACAATGTCATATAACGTTGCCGGCAACGAAGGCCGTTTGTGATAACGCAAATGAGACCAGGTGATGGCCTGCGCCGCCAGCTTCTCCTGCCTCTCCGCAAGTTCGCCGGCCGACCTTTGCCCAAGCTCCTTTTCAAATGTAAGCAAATGAACATCGATTCCGGCGGATACCAATTGACGCAAGTAAGGGAGCACCTGGCTTTGGACCAGAGGCTCATCCAGACTGAGATAGCATATGTAAAGCGTTCGCACTGGATGAGTGTATGTGAAAAATGGTCCGTCTGAAATGTGGGTCCAAACGTCTGCCCGGCAAATCTCTAGACAGGTGCTTCAGTGGCGGACGACGCAGCGGCCGCTTGGATGGCAGCCGTTTGAATCTTATAGGACGGAGGAGCAAGAAACGGTTTTTCAAAAATCCGAAAGAACAGCCACGCAAACGCCACTGCCAGCGGAGATAAAATCAAAAGTCGAACCCATTGCCCGGTCGCATCCGGCAGATTATTCAAGAACGGTACAAAGAACGTGAACTGATATTGAATCAATCCGTGCATCAAATAAAGGGAATACGAGAAGATACCGATGGCTGCTAAGCCGCGGGTGATCGAAGGAACGCGTCCCAGGGAGCGCCAGCCACTCTCTAACGAAACAATCCGGTTAAGAACTATGAAAAACCCAATGCCCCATAACGGCGTTATCACTGTAATCAACAAGAGATGGATCAGACCGTGCGCATCGACAGTTCGATCAGCATAATCCATCGCGCCCGCGAGCAGCAGAAACGCCAATCCCAGCCGCGCCTTTCGACACCATGACGGCAACGTCAACAATCCAAAAACCGCTTCGACGCTAACCGCACCCAAAGCCCAGATAAACCAATTGGAGATGGCCGCTTCATTAATTGGTGTGTAGACATTAAATGCAACGCGAATGAATGCGCCCAGCCCGTACATCAGAAACCTTCCCGCCAACAAGAACGACAGCGTCTTAATCCATCCGAAGCGACCGCGGATTATCAAGAGCAGGAAATAGCCCAGGTATAACTGTTCTTCAATAGCCAGCGTCCAGAAAACGCCATTCAGACTGTATACCGTCCGGTAGTCGATGTTGTGCAGCATCAAGAGATGAAGGCCCACATCCCACGCCGTGAACCACGACAGCTGAAACTGATGCGTAAAATAATGAACCAACAGGTAAATCGTCAGGGCCGCCAGATATGCCGGGTAAAGCCGCCGGAATCGTCGCTTCCAAAAAGATATGAATCCCAGATCGCCTCCATTGCCCGCAGCTTTCGCTTTGGTCCATCGAAGGTGAATGCAGAAGCCTGAGATTACAAAGAAAAGAAAAACGCCGGTGAAGCCGTAGGAAAAAAATAGCTTTAAAGTCCTGTCCAGCGTCCCCGTTATCAAGCCGGCGCCTGCACTGCTGAATCCAGGAATGATGTAGCCGCGTTCCAAAAAGAAAGCGTGAAATAGCACGACGCCGAGCGCCGCGCCGCCACGCAGGGCATCGATGCTGTACAGTCTTCGATGTAGTTTTTCCATGTGTCAGACGCGGCTAATTGCGGAACCCCGAATGGTTAATCACCCACTCCGCGAATCGAAAAGTAACCACTGCGCGGATCCGACAAAGGTAGCTAAGTCTATGACGCTGAGAACGGGCACAATCACAATCATGCGAAAAAAGTTGCGCACCAATCCGGCCGGAGAGTGCTTGCGGTTATGATAAAGCGCCCGCCAGGCACGGGCTATCATCA
>DASWQK010000015.1:0-4231 GCA_036403735.1 Pyrinomonadaceae bacterium | reverse complement strand
TGGCACGGACCGCATTGCTTCGAGCACCGCTTCGTTCTTAATTCCGTAATGGTCGCGCAAGCGCTCAACCATGCGTTCGCGCGGAATACGATATTCAAGGTAGAGCTGGTTCTGTCGTGAAGATGTGGAACTCAACTGTTTCGAAAACCGCTCAGGTCGGCAGGAGTTCTGAAGTCAGGACGTCATTCCATGAACTAATTTGCGGCAGCGCGCCATGATCGGTCATATCGCTCTTGAGCGGCGTGACGGAGATGTAGCCTTCTTCGATCGCGCGATAGTCTGTACCATCTTCCGCATTTGAGCGGAAGTACTGCTCGCCAATCCAAAAGTAAGGCTTACCCCGCGGATCGATGTGCTCGGTAATTACCGGCCGCGCATTTTTAATTCCCTGGCGGGCCACCTTCACACCTTTGATCTCGCCTTGCGGAACGTTGACGTTTAAGAGCGTGCCTTCGGGTAAGCCTTCGTTGATGATCTTTCTCACCGCGAGCAGAGCGAAGCGCGCGGCTTCTGTAAAATCAAAGTGATCGCGCGCCACGAGACTTATTGCAATCCCCGGCACGCCCAGAATCGTCGCTTCCAAGGCGCCTGCCACCGTGCCCGAATACGTAGCGTCATCCCCGAGATTGCCGCCGTGATTGATTCCTGATACGCAGACGTCCGGTAATTCGTCTTCGTTAAGAATCTTGTGCAGAGCCAGCGTCACGCAATCAGTCGGCGTGCCGTCAACGGTCCAATGTCGCTCATCAATCTGACGAATGCGAAGCGGTCGAGAGAGTGTCAGACTGTGAGAAGCCCCACTCATTTCAGCAGCGGGCGCGATCACGAATACGTCGCCAACTTCGCGCAAGGTCCGCTCGAGCGTCTGCAATCCTTCCGAGTGGATGCCGTCATCGTTTGTCAGCAAGATGCGCGTCATTGTCTAAGTATTTGGCATTCGAGGAGCTGTCACACGCCACCCTTGTCTCATCGGACCGCATCGGACGGTTTCAATTGTGACTTAAAACCGAGTGAGTCTTGAGTGTGATCCGCACGACTAGGACTTAGCGGCGACGGGACGCGGCCGCGGGCGGCCTTTCTTCTTGTTGCGCTTGCGAGCGAGAGCTGACTTCAGCTTCGCCTTTTGGCCCGGGGGCATAAAGAACGCATGCTTCTTAGCGTCTTTGATAATCTCCTCGGTCATAACCTTACGCTTAAATCGACGCAACGCGCTCTCGATCGATTCTCCGGGATTGATTGTGACTACAGCCATCTAAATCTCCATCTAATAAGATTCACTGATTACTAAATTGAAGTTTCTATTTAACACGCGCCCGCACTGTATGGTCAAGCGAGCAAAACAAAACCCTGCGACAATCGAACTGTTCGCAGGGTAATGTTCGGATGTTAGTACCTAGACCGACGCAACCGCTAAGTCCTTCTTGCGGCTGAGGCCTTGAATCTGGACCGGCTTGTCGCCGTTATCCTCGGTCTTGATTTCCTGTTGCTTCAAAATCATCTCATTATAGAGCTTTCGCATCATGACCACTTCTTCGTGCGCCGTCTTTGGCCCTGTCATTTCGGGCTTGTTTGGACGCGCCAGATCAACCTCGTTGAGTCTGAGGTTATGGGTAGGATCTGCGAGATGGACTTCTTTGCCGCCGGCGAAAATTTCGTGGCGCCCATGCTCCTCATACCATTTCGCAACCGTGGCGTTCTGGTGCATGTGCTCAATAATATTGCGCCAACCGATACCCGTGTTGTAGGCGCAGAAACTGATCTCGCCTTCCTGTGTGCCGTACGGAATAATGCACATTTCAGTGCGACGGAAGTCGTAATTGAATAGATCCTGAAACCACATTCCGGCGATGAAAAGAAAATTCCATCGATCGGAACGTCGCTTCGCAATATCGTCCTTGCTACGATCGCCACTGACCTTCCCGTAATCCTTGCCAGTCAGACCGAAGGACTTATCGAATTTCTTAAACAATTCATAGAGGTTAAATGCCGACGGCGCGTTCTGCGGACTATAGTGCTTCAGCAGCGCAAGACCCATCATCAGGTTCGACAGCCATTTTCCACGCGCTGCATCCGTGATCTTGCGCATGTCTTTAACCAAACCAGGGATATTGAGGAACGCGGGGACCGGACTCATCTCTTTCGTTTCTTTGTCAATCATCACCGCCGTGCCTACCCCACAATTCGGGTGACAACCGCAGGAGACTTGACCCCAATCGGCATTTGGTCCGTGGACAAGATCCGCGAAATCAGCAAACGCCCCCATTAATGAGAGAGGAAACCAATCGCGCGTCGGTTCGGTTATGCCAACCTGATTCTTAACATCGTGCGCCAGATGCGAAAGGGTGTAGCGCTGTTGCAGACGACGTTCTGGCGTGATCGCTTCGTCACGTCCGGTGAAAGAGACCGGCTGGAACGAAAGGAACGCAATCTTCTTGGGGTTATCCAGAGCGAAGCGAATGATCGAGCCCACTTGATCGTTGTTTATTCCGTTCACGAGGGTAGTCACGAGTACGATTTCCACGCCTGCTTCGTGCAAGTTGTTAATCGCACGGAGCTTGACATCAAATAAGTTGCCGACTTGCCGGTGACTGTTAGCATCATTCCCAATTCCGTCGAACTGGAAGTAAACATATCTCAGCCCCGCTTCGGCGGCCTCCCGGCAAAACTCTTTACTCTTTGCGAACTCGATTCCGTTAGTGGCTGCCTGGACAGAGTTATAGCCGACTTTACGCGAGTACTTAATAGCTTCGATGAAATACGGCGAAATGGTCGGCTCACCGCCAGAGAACTGAACCGACATCTGCCGTCGAGGCTTGATGGAGATGGCGTTATCCAGGATCTCTTTGATGTCTTCCATGCTAAGTTCATGAACGAATCCAACCTGGTTCGCGTCCATAAAGCAAGGATCGCACATCATATTGCACCGGTTCGTCAGGTCCACGGTAAGTACTGCGCCTCTGCCGTACTTAATGGTGCTAGTCCCGTGATTGTGAAGCTTCTCGTCATTATGGGCAGGAATATCCCTACCGGGGAACATTGCTTCAATGTGAGTGAGAAACTTGGAGTCGATCGCCATTAAGTCTTCCAAGTGACCATGGACAGGGCAATCCTTAACCATCCAGATCTGGCCATCGCGTTCTATGATTTGAGCCTTGATCTCGCCGACCTTTTCTTGAACCAACACCGAAACATCCTGCTGCCCACTCAAGATCGACTCGCGCGCCTCGATGACACAGTTAGGACACAGCGAATCCGTTACACGAGGCCAGCCCAAGGTTGGCTTTGTTTTCTGCCACGACTTCAGAAGCGGCTTGTCGGACCATTTAGGCGTAAATGACGGGTTTGGCCTATATTTGTTAATTGCTTGAATCGAGTTAAAAGCCGCACCGGCAACCGCAGCAAGCCCTTGCTCAAAATATTTAACTGGCTTCATCTTATTTAAGCTCACCTCACAGGAGACTGTCACACATTACCAGCAAACAACGCTCGCAAGCTCCATGCCTTGCGGAAATCCAACGATTTGAGTCTGGAACCCGCCAACGAGCGTGTCGCATCAGCCCAACCAGCGGCGATAGAGGCAAATAGACACGTGCAAAGGCGGCTGCCGATACCTCAACCTCTTGAAACAACTGCGAGATCGCTCACGCCGGCCTTTTCTGTTCGCCGCGCGTTCGCCAATTTAAGCGCTTAATCTCACGTAGCTGATGTAACTGTTGAGGTTAGGGTGTTAAATTGTTGCAAAGAAATGATATTGCTCCGATCCAACCGAGATGGTAAAGTCACGCCGACTTACGGTAAGTAACGCTGGCTCAAGCAATTGGGAGTTGGTTAGCAGATGTTGTGGGTCGGTTGATTTCAGAACGCTTTATATTGTGTCTAACACGGGCGATGAAAGGACAAGCTGACTTATGAAGTTGATGATGCGACCGAAAATGACCAGTTCACGAATCGCCGCAAGACGTAAGCTGGCGTCACGACGCGTATCGTCGCAGCGGCGACGCTTTCGACATATCGCTGGTACCCCCAGCGGTTTCCGTCGCGATAGTTCGATTAACCAGTCGGCATAATACCGACCAACAGATTTTTCACAAAATTTCGAGGACCGGACGCGAAAACGGAGGTGCTTCTTGCAGAGTATAGGAACTACTGAATGGCTCAACAACCGACCGACCAGGGGGCCACTAGCCCAATCCATTTCTTCCTTTCAAAAGGCGGCGGCTACTAGCGACTT
>DASWQK010000014.1:0-3152 GCA_036403735.1 Pyrinomonadaceae bacterium | reverse complement strand
TATAGAAGCCAGTACCTCCTTAATGGAACAAGCTCCTTTAGGAGCGACATAATCTCATTCCGCTCCTAAAGGAGCTCAGAACGTTTGCCAGGTACGGTGGGCTATAAACATTCGAGTCCCTAACGGGGCTGGGCCGATCACTTCGCCGTCAACGTCGTCTTCGAAAAATGCTCCTCAACTCTCCGCACCTTTCATAACTTCGCGCACTGCCTGAGAAGCAAGAAAGTTTTCTCTCAACGTTGCTTCGCAAACGTTCGCGGCGATGTCGTTAACGATCACAGCCGCTTGCCCAAATGCTTCGCGACCTCCGGCGGAGTCTCCGCGCGCGGATCGCCAGCGTCCCAGATCTGCGTGGATTCTCCACGCGACCACAGGTACCGAGTGTTGCTTGAACTCAGCGAGGGCCGCACCAAATTCAGCCTCTGCGCTCGTCATATCACCTTCAGCGATGGCAATTTTGGCCCTCAGGTTGTGGGCTACGGCGATGTATTTATGAACCTCGTATTTGACGGCAGTTGCCAGTAACCGATCGACAATCTCGCGCGCTTTCACTGTATCGCCCTGCCGCAGCGCGTGTTCAGCCATGGCTGCATGCAGTCGAATGTTATAGCGCCATCGGAACCAGGCGTCGCGCTCAAAGATGTCGCGCGCCTTGTGAAAAGCTGCGATCGTTTCCTGATTGTTTCCGGCGTGGGTGTAATCGATTCCCAGGTTGATCAGCGAATTGGCTTCCGCTTCCAACACATGATGCTGGTGGCCGACTTCTACTCCTTCCTGATCAAATTTGAAAGCGCCCTCGAAATCCTGGAGCTCGCGATGAATCCATCCGAGGCAATTCGGAATACGCGGGTGCCAGAACAAATCACCGTTGCGACGGGCCATGCGAATGGCCTCATCCAAAACCGCTAAGGCCTCAGACATTTGGCCGAGATTAGCCTTTGACAGTCCCAGAAAAAACAGCGAGGTCAAAAGCAAAAACCCATCACGTAATTCTGAAGCGAGTTGCCGTCCCTCAATTTCAACTTCGATCGCGCGGTCATAATCCGTCTGAAAGAAATAGAGACAACCCCGCCAAATCAGGCCCGCGGCCAGCGGCCCTTTCTGCTTTAGCGCCCGCGACGTTTCGACCAACTCGTCGAGCATTGGCCTGGCCAGATCAAGCTCTCCATAACACAGATGCTTGAGCGACATCAGGGCCATCGTCTGCAGCCGTAGCTCTTCGCTGCCCGCCCGTTTCGCGGCAGCAACCGCTTCATTTGCGCGCAACTCCAATTCTTCCAACTGATGTGCAAAGAAAAGTGTGAGCGAAAGAGCGTTGAGCGCAGCCGCTTGTTTCTCAGGCGAGCCCAACGGCTCCTGATATTTGAGCATCCGCGTGTAATCGTCGATGGATTCTGAGAAGCGGGTCAAGGCGAAATTCGCCGCGCCACGCTTCTGATAAAGCGCAACCCACGCGTCTGTGCGAGCTTCTTCCGGAAGCTTGTCGACCAGGGGCAATGCTCGCGTGTAGTAATCCGCCGCCTCGGCATTCGCATATAGTTTGGTCGCGTTGTCGCCTGCTTGAATCAAATATTCGATTGCGCGAGCGAAGTCTCGGCCGCGCTCGAAATGCAAAGCAAGCTGCGACGCCAGATGCGCTGAACGCGTGCCATAGTGCTTTATCAGTTGTTCACCAGCCTGCCGGTGAAGCATCACCCGGCGTTTGGCTACCAGGTCGCCATAAAGAAAATTCTGATAAAGCGCATGCGAGAAGCGATAGCGGGTCGCCAAACTTCCGTCAGGCAACTCTTCTTCGCCACGCACTTCGATCAGGCGATGGGTCCGCTGCAAGTCAGCCAGCCGTTCTTCCAGATCGACTTCATCGACGCCGAGCAAACTCGCAACTACGTTTGAGAGAAACTCCGTGCCTTCGACGCTGGCGTACTGCAACGTGCGGCGCTCCTCGGCCTCAAGCGCGTCAATCTTCTTGCTGATCATGCTGCGCACGCTCTCTGGTGCTTCCAGATCCAATTCCGCCAGCGGGCGGATCAAGGACCAATGTGCGTTGGTCCGGCCGATGTCGCCGTGCTCGCTCAGGTACTGTAGGAGGTTCGTCGCAAACAACGGATGTCCCTCGGTCTTGTCATGAATCAGCGAAGCAAACTCAGGCGGAAAGTCATTCGGCGTGAAGGTGGCGTTCAGGTATTCAGCAATGTGATCGCGGGCGAGCGAACTGAGCGCGACTTCTTCGCAGAGCCGGTGGCTTTGCATCTCGGCCTTGCAGCTCTTCAACGGATGATTGGTGCGTTCAATGTCCTCAGGACGAAATGTGCCGGCAATCAGCAAACGCTGATTGGTGATGCGCTGGCAAAGATGTCGCAGGAGATCGACACTGGATGGATCGGCCCAGTGCAAGTCCTCCAACAGCAACACGACCGGTGTGATCGTCGCGAAGCTGCTCAAAGCATCACCCATCTCGCGCATCATGCGGTCTTTCGTCGCGCCGATCGTCTCCTGCTGCAAACGTTCGAGGGCGCCACTGGAAGCAAACGCCGCGGGCAATTGCGTGCACCACGTCGGGGCATAGGTGCGCATAACCGAGGCGAGACGCTCGCGCCCTGGTCCATCCAGCAGTGCACCCACCGCATCCAGAAAAGGCAAATAAGCTTCACCGGTGCCGTATTGCTCGACGCATCGGCCACGAGAAATGAGCACGCCCGGATAACGCGAGCGCGCGCGCCGCAGGAATTCGTCGGACAGAGAAGTCTTGCCGATACCCGGTTCGCCGGTGATGAAAACGACGCGGCCGGCCCCGGCAATCGCCTGCTCCAAAAACTCTTCCAGCTTCTTTAGTTCCGGCTCGCGTCCGACAAAGGCATTTGCCGGCGACTCGATCAAACCCTTGTCGTAGATGATCGGAACGCCTGCCCACTGACCTGTCAACGAAGCGCGCAGATTTCTCAAGGCCTCGCCCATCTCGTCTACCGATGCATATCGTCGCTCTTTATCTTTAGCCAACGCCCGTTCGACGATCAGATCGAATTCGCGCGGCAACTCGGGCCGAACTCGGCTGGGCGGCGCGGGGTCGGTGGTGGCAATGGCATGCATGACTCCGAGGATGCTTGGCCCGGTAAAAGGAAGAGAGCGCGTGGCGGCTTCATAAAGCACTGAGC
>DASWQK010000013.1:0-3786 GCA_036403735.1 Pyrinomonadaceae bacterium | reverse complement strand
AACGGCATCCGGATTTTGCGAGCGGAAGACGGCGCGCCGTTCACCGAAGTTAAAGCGCAACTCGTTAACCATGCGGCTTGAAAGCGTAGAAGCCAGCGTCACCACAAATGAGTAGTCTTTCAGTAACTGAATGCCGGTGCGCGAGAAATCGTTCTGGCCGAGTGACTGGTTCTGCGATTCGACCTGAATACCGGTAATCGTGCTGGGGTTATATCCAGCACGAAAAGTCAGATGATGATCTTTTGTGATTTGGTGATCGATCCGGATCGAGTTGAAAGTCGTCTTGTCAGTAACCGGGAAAGTGGTCTGCAATCCGAGCAGCGGCCGGAATGCGATCAATTGGCCGGCCGCATTGGTGGTTCCTGATGGCACCGGCGCTCCGGAAAGAAAGAAACGCGCGCCAATCACCTGGCCGGCCGGAATAGCGCCGCCCACGCTCAGCAACGGGTTAGTTCCGCTGAGCGCCGTGTTGCTACCGCTCGCCGCGAGCGCTGAGTATTGAATGGCGGCGGATGCCAAAGCTTGTCCTTGGGCGATGTTCGCCGGAACCCCACTCGCGATCAGTTGAGCGGCGGTTCCTAACAGCGTGTTCGCATAGTTGCTTTGGGCCGACGTCATATTGCCGAAGGTCTGCGTAAATGGCAGGAAAGGTGCGCCAATCGTCACGCTGCTGGTCAGACCCGATCGCACGTTACTGGTAAAGAAACCCGTCTCGTGACGTTGTCTTTGTTCAAAAGCTCCGAAAAAGAAGGTGCGATCTTTATGAAAAGCGCCGCCGATCGTGCCGCCGGATTGCGCGCGGGTGAATGGTGGATCGGTAATCGGCGCGAAGGCGTTCCGCGCCTGAAAGCTCTTGTGTCGCAGGAAGCCGAAAAGATTTCCATGAAAATCGTTCGTGCCGGCCTTGGTCACGACGTTAACGACGCCTCCCGATGAACGACCAAACTCCGGCGCGAAAGAATTCGTTACCACCTGAAATTCCTGCACCGCTTCCTGACTGACAGTCGATCGAGATGCGTTGACTGAATTGTCGGTATTATCAGCGCCATCGACCTGCACGAGATTCGAGCGGCCTCGTTGTCCGCCAAAATTCAATCCCGTGGTCGGCGCTGGTCCAATCGGCCTGCCGGCATCGCGGCCTACGGTCGAAGTCGTCAGCGCGAACGCCAGGTAGTTACGTTCGTTGATTGGTAGATTTTCGATTCGCTGCTGATCGACCACTGAAGCGATCGTCGTGCTGGTCGTCTCGACCATATTTGGCGAAACGGAAGTCACGGTTACCGTGGCGCTGAGATCGCCGACTTCCAAAGGCACATCCTGATTAATCGTTTGCCCGATCGTCAGCTTCACCGACGGAATGAGCGCCGTTTTGTAATTCGCCGCTTTGACGTTTAGCTGATAATCTCCCGGCGGCAGGTTCACGATTTTGTAGTACCCATCATCGTTCGTGGTTGCCTCGCGAGACACGTTGGTCCCGGTGTTACGCACTGTGACCGATGCGTTTGCCACCACGGCCCCGTTCGCATCGCGCACAGTGCCTTGCAAGTCAGCCGCGCTGGATTGCGCCTGAGACATAGCCGTGCCAAAACACGTGGCAATGGCGAAGCAAACCAACAGAACCTGTAGCGACTTTTTGTACCATCGGGTAGGGGACCAATACATCTTCGTTTCTCCTTTAAAGTTAGCCTTGAACTCGGGTGACAATCTCACACTCTTACGCTGGATAAATTCGACTGAATGATCACAACAAGCCGATTGGGTTGCTCAATGTGAGGGGCGAGCGACTACGAAAACTGCGATAGGTTTGCATCTCGGCCGTTTCTTGATTGAACGCGGTCTCTACGCAAATTTAACCGGAGACGAGCATTTTGTACCCTAAATCCACTCGTGTGGCAAGAACTATTACTCGGACGCCAACGTCAGTACGAATGAGCCACATTATCTTACACGCGTGGCGGCCGCAGAAGTTTCAGGTCGCGAGCCGCGCGTGGCTTGGGCGAGCTTGCAGCGAAGATGATCGCTCGCGCCGAAGAATGCGATTGCGGCCTCCGCGAGACCTGGAACAAACGCAGCTTTGCGCAACCAGGAAGCGACGGTCAACCTCGAATTAAAGGTTTGCCGGTATCGATCTGTGTAAGCCGTTTGCAACTGATCAAGACCCGAAATGTTCGGACTGTGGTTGAGAAATTCCCCAATGGCCTCGGCGGCGAGTTCGCCACTCTCGAGCGCCATCAACATGCCGCTGCCGGTGAATGGATCGATGAACGAGGCAGCATCGCCGATTGCCAGGAGACCGTTCATGGGCGCGACGGAACTTCTGCCAAACCCCTCGAGCGAGACTGCGAGCCAATTTGCGTTCAACCGCGCATGCTTGAGCGTAAAAGCGGCGCGCTGATTTTTGCAAACTACTTCGCGCATCACGCGATCCGCATCTGCACCACACGCGCGCACGTCGCCTGCGGAGGCGATAAAGCAGAGGTTGCTTAGGCCCTTTTCGATGCTGCTCAATCCGCCGTAGCCGCGCCGATAAAAATAGATTTCGCACGCTCCCGGTTCGATGCGCGTGTTTTCCAGGTGGGCCTTGAAGGCAACCATTGGAGCGCGTTCGCGTCGGGCGCGCTTCGCGTTTGCAGCCAGCCGGCGCGTCAATGCGCGGGTGCGGCCAGTGCCGTCGACAATAATTGGCGCGTAATAAGTTGTTTCGCGTGCGCCTTGCCTGATGGTAATTCCGCACGCTGTTTGATCTTCAAATATCACGTTCGTAGCGTGTGCTGCTTCCAACACTTGGGCGCCGGCTGCTGAAGCTCGGCGCAAAAGACGCTCGTCCATTTCCGCGCGACTCAGGCCGAGCGCGACGCCGGTTGCGCCGAACCACGAACTCGGCACCCGAACGTTTTTACCGCTGCGAGAATAAAAAACGGTGGCAGCCAGGTCAGCTGGATGCGCCGCAGACAGGGCGTTCGCAACCTGCAGCCGCTCAAAATGGACCGCGCATTCCGGAGAGATGAATTCGCCGCACAGTTTCGGCCGCGGAAACTTTTTCTGCTCGGCGAGCAACACACGCGCGCCACGCATGGAGAGATGAATCGCGGCACTGGAGCCCGCTGGGCCACCGCCGGCGATAATGACATCGTAATGAGAAGACGGATTCATGAAATGTTCTTAATTGTTTAGAGGCGGGACTTGTCCCGCCGGCGCGCACAAGTGCGCGCTCTAAACGTTTAGGTTTCCGTTTGTGCTCGAACTCAAAACCAAACGCGAAGGGAAATGTTTCTCGACTCTCGCGTTCGCTAACCCGGCTTGCTGAGCGATCTGCTCCATCTCTTCCGGCGTGAAACTCTTCAGAATCGAAAGCGCGCCATCCTCGCGAATCAGACGATTGTGCAGGAACAGATGACCGATCGTGGTGTAAAAAAGATAGGCAACCGGGTTGCGATTGAGATCGATGACAAAGATCCCACGCTTCGCAACGCGCGCCATCTCTCGCAAGATCTTTACCGCGCCCGTGTCGTCAAAGTGATGCAACGTCAAAGATTGAATCGCGTAATCAAACGAATTGTCGCCAAACGGCAGTTGGAATCCGCTGGCGCGGACGGAAGAAATTTCGCGGAAGTCAGTCGACTCGTCGAGGATTGCTTGCGCTGATCTTTCGTTTAGCTCGAGACCAACGAGCCCAGTTTGGCGACTGGTTTCACGTGCCCATTTCGCGGTCACTCGTAACAATTCACCTGAGCCTGCGCCCACATCCAGCACAGAAAACGATCGCAGGTCTCTTCGCGCAATTTC
>DASWQK010000012.1:0-4211 GCA_036403735.1 Pyrinomonadaceae bacterium | reverse complement strand
TCCAGAATCTGAACCAACAGCGCGAAATCGCTGCTTCCCCCGCTGGTGACAGATTCGAAAATTTCAGTTGCAGTCATTTCTTATATGCAGTGCGGCGACTCGTCGCCGCTTTTCCGCCTTCGCTAAAGCCAAATCCAAAGCGGTGACAAGTCACCGCACTCCAAATCACAGTCTCTCAAATATTCCCGCGGCGCCCATGCCGCCACCGACGCACATCGTAACCATGCCATAACGAGCTTTGCGTCTTTCCAATTCGCGCAAGATCGATGCGGTCAGTTTCGCTCCCGTGCATCCGAGTGGATGGCCCAGAGCGATCGCGCCGCCGTTAACGTTGACCTTGTCGGGATTAAGCTCGAGCATCTTGATCACCGCGAGTGATTGTGCGGCGAAAGCTTCATTCAATTCGATCACGTCGATCTGATCGAGAGTCAGTCCCGCAAGTTTCAGAGCCTTCGGAATCGCAAACACTGGCCCAATGCCCATCTCTTCCGGCGGACATCCGGCGGTCGCATAAGCTACCAGCCGTGCCAACGGCTTCGCGCCTAACTGCTTGGCGCGATCAGCTGACATCACGATCACCGTGGCCGCGCCGTCTGACATTTGTGAAGAATTCCCGGCCGTGATCGTTCCTTTCAATTGAAACGCGGGCTTCAGTTTCGCCAGAGCTTCCGCAGTGCTTTCACGACGTGGCCCTTCATCCTTCACGAATTGGATTTCGCTGTGTTGCTTCTTGCCTTTTGCATCCAACTCTTCGACGGTCACGGTTAACGGCACAGTTTCGTCTTTGAACTTGTCCGTATCCAACGCCGCGATCGCGCGCTGGTGCGAACGGAGCGCGAACTCGTCCTGCTGTTCACGCGTGACTTCATACTTGCGTGCGACGTTCTCAGTCGCCAGACCCATGCTCAAATAAAAATCGGGATATGTTTCGATCAGAGTGGGATTCGGACGAATGATGTGGCCGCCCATCGGAATCATCGACATCGATTCCAATCCGCCGGCAACAATTACTTCGGCGCCATTCGTGCGAATGCGATCGCTGGCCATCGCAATTGTCTGCAAACCCGACGAGCAGAAACGATTGATTGTCATCGCACTGGTTTCAACCGGCAGCCCCGCGCGGATCGCCGCGGCGCGCGCCACGTTCATGCCCTGTTCGGCTTCGGGCATGGCGCAGCCCATGATGACGTCGTCAATCTCCGAAGCTGCCAAACCCGGGACGCGCGCGATGGCTTCCTTGATCACGGCCGCGCCCATGTCGTCCGGCCGCGTGTCGCGCAAAGTCCCTTTTGGCGCTTTGCCGACGGCAGTGCGAACTGCTGATACGATTACTGCTTCTTTCATTGATTACCCCAAAACTAGTATTCGTTTAGAGGCGGGCTACTGCCCGCCAATTTCCTGGTCACATAAGGCGGGCGGTAGCCCGCCTCTAAACGGGTCACCAGCTAATTCCGCAGCGGCTTGCCCGTCTTCAACATATGCGCAATCCGATCCTGTGTCTTGCGCGTGCCAATCAAAGAAAGAAAAGCTTCGCGCTCAAGATCGAGCAAATACTGTTCAGACACTTTCGTCGCGTGATTCAAATCGCCGCCCGTTAAAATGCGCGCCAGCTTCTCGCCAATCAACGCGTCGTGATCCGAAATGTAGCCCGCGCGCTTCATCAGATGCACGCCCAGTTTCAAGGTCGCCAGCGCCGGATTTCCCAACGCGAGAATATCGGTCCGCTGTTGCGGCTGTACATAACCAGTCGCGGCCAGTGCCAGCACCTCTTTCCTGGCATCAGCAATCAAGCGATCGCGGTTCATCGAAAACGAATCTTCTTCGCGCAGGAATCCGAAACTGCGCGCTTCTTCGGCAGACGTTGCGACCTTCGCGAGCGCGATTGTTTCAAACGCTCGCTTCACAAATGGAAATGGATCGGCGTCTTTCATGTCAGGAGGAATCGAATCCATAGCGCGCAGCAGCATTTCTTTCGTGCCGCAGCCGGCCGGGATGATTCCGACACCAACTTCCACCAGACCGATATAAGTCTCTGCCGACGCGCGCACGCGATCGGCGTGCAGAACCATTTCACAGCCGCCGCCAAAAACCATCTGAAACGGCGCCACGATGACCGGCTTCGCTGAATAGCGCAAGCTCATCACCGATTGCTGAAAGAGGCGGCCGATCATGTCGAGCTCTTCCCAGTTTTCGTCCTGCGCCTCCATCAACATCAGCAACAGGTTGGCGCCGACTGAAAAGTTCACGCCCTGATTGCCGACGACCAGACCCAGGAAATTCTTCTCCGTTTCACCGATCGCGAACCGCAGCATCTCGAGTGTGTCACCGCCAATCGAATTCATCTTGGAATGAAATTCCAGGCAAGCAACTCCGTCGCCGAGATCGATCAGCGAGGCGCCTGAATTCTTCTTGATGACGCCTGTCCGATCCTTGAGCGATTTCAGAATGATTGTTCCCGGCGGATCGGCAAGCGGCCGGTACTCTTCGGAAGCGAAATCGTAAAAGAACTGCTGCCCATCCTTCTGTTTGTAGAAGGACTTCACGCCGGCGTCGAGCATGCTCTGCACATTCGCCGGAACCGGCTTGCCTTCCTCTTTTAACTTGGCGACTGATTTCTCGACGCCGATCGCGTCCCAGACTTCGAATGGCCCCAGCTCCCAATTGAAACCCCAGCGCATGGCGCGATCGACCTCAACCACCGTGTCCGCAATTTCCGGAATGCGATCCGCCGTGTAACAAAGCGTGCGCGACAGAGTCTTCCACAGAAATGCACCAACACGATCCTTGGACCACACCAAAACTTTTAGTCGCTCGCGCGTATCTTCGATGTTCTTCGCCATGTCGAGCGCCGGTAGTTTCACTTTTTGTGACGGCCGATAGTCGAGCGTCGGCGGATCGAGTACAAAAATCTCTCGCTTGTCGCCACTGCCTCTAACCCGTTTGTAGAATCCTGCTTTGGTCTTGTTGCCGAGCAAACCACGCTCGATCATCCTGGCGAGGAACTCGGGCATCACGAACATCTCGCGTTCAGGATCGTCCGGAAGATTTTCGTGCAAGTTTCGAACGACGTGAGCGAAGACATCGAGGCCCACGAGATCGAAGGTGCGGAACGTCGCAGTCTTGGGTCGGCCGGCTGCCGGGCCGGTGATCTTATCTACCTCTTCAAAGGAATAGCCGTCGGCGAGCATCGTGCGCATCGTCACCAGCGCGCCGTAAGTGCCGATGCGATTCGCGATAAAGTTTGGCCGGTCCCTGGCGACCACGACGCCTTTGCCAAGCCGCTCGTCGAGGAATCCAAACATCGAGCAGGAAACCTCTGGTTTGGTCCATTCAGTGCGAATCAGCTCGACCAGATGCATGTAGCGCGGCGGATTGAAAAAGTGAAGCCCCAGGAAGTGCGCGCGAAAGTCTTCCGAGCGTCCTTCGGCGAGTTGCTTCAGCGGAATGCCACTGGTGTTCGAAGCTATGACGGAACCCGGCCGGCGATGCTGTTCGACCTTTTCATAAAGGCTGCGCTTGATCTCAGGGTTCTCGACGACAGCCTCGATGATCAGATCGCAGTCTTTCAGCTTTGGTAGATCGTCTTCGAAGTTTCCGATCGTCACGAGGGGAGCCAGATCGGCAGTAAAGAATGCCGCAGGTTTCGATTTCTTCGCAGCTTCGAGGCCGGCGCGAGCGATAGCGTTGCGATCGGCAGGCTGGAAAGTTGCCCTGCTCGAGGGTGACTTTTCTGACACGTCTTCACGCGGAACAATATCGAGTAACAGCGTAGGAATTCCGGCGTTCGCCAGATGCGCGGCGATTTGCGCGCCCATCGTTCCCGCGCCTAAGACAGCAGCTTTTTTGACCTGTATCATGGCGGCTAGATAATACTGAATGAGCATTCATTCAGCAAGCAAAGAGACGACTAAAGCGGGTTTGTTTACACGTTGTGGGTTCGGTCATAAAGTGAATTTCGTCGGGCATAAAGTGAAATTCGCAGGTCATAAAATGGTGCAGGTTCGATTAATAAGTTTGAATCCCGAAAGTCTAGCGGACAATGCGTAAATCCGCGCCAATACGACGCCAGCTTGCGTTTAGTACGGGAAACGGTGGCTCATGTCGAATGGTAGGCGGGTCTCGAACCTTGCAGCCACTCCTTCAGGGTCACGTACGTCTGGCTCGACTCTTGGACCCAAAGGAGGTGTTGCCCGATTTGATTTGGCCGCAAC
>DASWQK010000011.1:0-4922 GCA_036403735.1 Pyrinomonadaceae bacterium | reverse complement strand
CGCGAGCTTTTCAACGCGTGGAATTCCGAAAGCGAAGGTGAATTCGACGAGCTTGACGGCAGCGAAGCCTGGACCGATGGCGAGAGCCCCGAACAGGATCTCGAAGCCGGTGAAGTTGCCTACAATTACGACGAATGGGATCGAGAGCTGGTCGATCATCGCGTCTCGTGGTGTCGCGTGATCGAAAAGAAAGTGAAGCGCGGCAGCCGCGAGTTTGTCGACGACACGCGCGAACGTTACAAAGGTGTCGTCTCTTCGATTCGTCATCAGTTTCAACTGATGAAGCCTGAAAACCTCGCGCGCATCACGAATGAACTCGACGGTGAAGATTACGACTTGAATGCCGTGGTTGATTTCTTCATCGATCGGCGCGCCGATGGTCAACAGTCGGAACGGATTTACACCAAGCGCGTGCGCCGCCAGCGCGATGTGGCCGTTTCATTCCTGCTCGATCAATCTTCATCAACGGCGCGCACGATTGGCCGTCATCCGCTGCAGCCTTACACACATCCGGGCCGCCGGATCATCGAGATCGAAAAGGAAGGATTGGTTCTGATGAGCGAAGCGCTGGAAGCCGTCGGCGACGTTTATTCAATCAACGGCTTTACTTCCGAAGGCCGGCGCAACGTGAAGTTTTATGTGCTGAAGGATTTCAAGGAACACTATTCTGATGAAGTGATGCGTCGCATCGGCGGCATCACTTATCAAAACAACACGCGGCTGGGCGCCGCGATCCGGCATGCGACAGCGAAGCTGGAAAAGCAGGAAGCGCGCACGCGCTTGTTAATTGTTCTGTCAGACGGACGGCCTTACGATCATGACTACGGCGACGCAAGATACGCGCGCGAAGACACGCGCGAGGCTTTGCGCCAGGCGAAGGTTGCCGGCATCACGCCGTTCTGCATCACGATCGATCGCGAATCGGAAAGCGAGTTGCGCGATCTCTACGGCGATATTGGTTACACCATCATCGACGACGTGATGACCCTGCCGGAGAGGCTGCCGGGAATCTATCGCAGACTGACGACATGATACAGAACCCCCGCAGATGTTTGTGTGAAGGATTTTGCGCGGAGGCTCTCATTCACACCCGGCTTCAGCCGGGTGATTGTGACTGTCAAAAGAAACGGAACCGTTTTAAACGGTTTCCTGTCTGTCAGCCTTGCGCGGTTCACCTGGCTAAAGCCAGGTGCGACTGAAATCAATCGAAGATTGACGACTTCAGCACGCATCGCGAGCACAGGGCTAAGCCACTTACTTCGCCCTGTATTGAAAACTGATCTTCGTCTCCTCATCCATTACCAACGGTCGCACGAAGCGATAGGACTTTCCGCTGCGCGGAACGTCGACGTGCACGGGCAGAATGCCGGCGACACGTTTTTGCAAATTGAACACGTTCGCGGAAGGCGCATTGAGTTGCGACTGCTGGGCTTTGCGTGCTTGATCCTCGAGCCGACGGTTGTCACGTTCTACGCTCGCCAGGCCACCAGCAGTAACGGTTACGGTCTCGGTAACGGCCCCGAGCTCTAAGGTGGTCCCCAGCTTAACTGCGCGCCCATTGACCGGCAGTTCCTGTAGCGCGGCCTTGAAACCTGAGGAATCGATCCGCACCGTCGTCGGTCCGGCTTGAACATTTGATACGATCCAATGTCCTTCGGCATCAGAGGTCGCAGTTTGGCTCGCCCCGGTTTGCTTGTTCGTAACCGTCACGCGCGCTCCCGCGACCACCGCGCCGTTCGGATCGACCACGATGCCACCGACTTGTCCGGCCTCCATTTTGTCCATATCAACTCCATTGTCAGACCACGCGAGCGAATCTTTTTCGCTGAAGTCGTCAAATCCGTCCGCCACGAAATTGTTTGCGGCCGCCGCCGGAAATAGTTCCGCCGCAAGTGCGTTCCCGCCGAACTGCTTCACCTCGAGCCGATCGGGCAGAGACACTTCCCAGGTCAAAAGATTCACGGGAATATCGAGCTTGGGCAGGGCCATTTCGTACCCACCGTTCTTTGCGAAGCGCGCCCCCGAACTCAGATAAACAAACGAGACGGTGTACGCGCCCGACGGATTGAATCCCGGCCGCAGCAACGGCACGCGACTGCCGTCCGCGCCGGTCACCGGGCTCACCCGTTCGCCTTCAACGTCCGCCGATAACAGTTGCGCGCCCGCCGGCAATTCGACTTTGACGAACGCTTGCGCGTGATTGCGCACGCGCAACGTCACTTCAGTGAGCGATTTGCCTTCGATATTAGTCAAGGTCGTGATCGTCGCGCGTTCAGCGACCGCTGAAAGCACCGAGCTGTCAGGAAACTGTGTCCATTCAAGTTGAAGTTTCGGCGTGTCGCCGGCGCGGCGCTGATACCGAAAGGCCGCTTGCAGAGGAAAGCGCGAAAGCGATCGCGCGATGGCCCCGACTTCATGCACATCAACGCGGCGCAAACCACCAGTCTCAGTCGGCGTGAGTTCCATCGAACCGACACCTTCAACCAGGAGTTCGCCGGTCTCACGTTGCGCGCCCGAAAGCGCAAGCACTGGAGCTTCAACTTTCGTTTCTTTGTTTGCTCGTTCAAGCGCGATCAGAAATTGATGATTGCGGCGAACGGGCTCGCGGACGTTGAGCACCAGCACTCCTTTATCGTTCGCGAAAGAATCGAGCGTTGGACCAGTCGCCTCTGTCAATTCGAAACCTGCCGGAAGCGGCATTCTGAATTCACCGGCTTCGCCCTGGATCACGGTGACATCGCACAGGGCAGTGATGCGCATCTGCGAGTCGCCGACTGAGACGACAGATTTGATATCAGAAAGAAAACGCACTTCGCGTTGCGCGACCGGCGCAGTGATCTCTCGGGTGGTCCACCAGACGCGTGCCGGTTTGCCGGGCTCGAGCGTGGCCTCGACGATCGTATGTCCATTCAAATTCGTGCGGCTGGTGACGAGGCCCGGCTCAATCTTCACATTCGCATGATTGCCCGGCAGGTCGAGTGTCAACAGAGACGCGCTCGCAGCCGGAACTGGAATCATGAACGATGCGCGGCCGGCTTCGACGGTCAGCGGCGAGGCTACTGATAGCGAAACCGAAAAGGGGGCCGGCCCAGTCAGAATCGCAGTCTGCGTCGCGCCATCCAACAATAGCGGCAGAGCATTGTTCGCCTGCTGGGCTTGGAGGATCGTCAGTCCACTGGTGAGCGGGACTTTCACGGACCCTTTTTCCAGAACCGATCCGGCAATATCGATGGTGCCGGTTAATGATTGATCTTCGACGCGCAGTTTGAACGCTGCCGTCGATAACACAAACGGCAGCGGCGCACTTTCGACGGATTTCGGGTGGCGCGACGCAAGCTCTGTCAGGCGGTTAAACTCAGCCAGCGAAAGCGTGACGGTGCCGGTCGAAGTTGGCGCGGCACGATCGCTTCGGTCCGAGAATTTCGTGTCTGTCCGTAAACACTGCTCGCCAGGATTAGGGTTAGGATTATTGTGCGTTTCATCGCTCACCTCTTTTTCGGTCACGTTGGAAATCAAGTTCGACAACCGGCGTTTGGCTTTCGCTGGTCAATTCAGACTTCAAAAAGATCGATGGCCCAAAGTGCGGGAAGGCCACCCGCAAGGGAAGATTGCGCGCCGGCGTAGTTCCGCGTTTGACCTCTTTCATTTGCGAGACCAGTTGCTTTGTCTCAGTGCTGGCGTCCGTTTGGGCGATGCTCTGTGATTCAGGTGTGGTGGTTGGAGCGGTCGTCGAAGTCAGCGCCGTTGATTCAGGGCTTTCATATGGCGTCACGCGAAAGCTGCCGGAAATTCCCGGCGGAGCCGTCAAACGAAACAGCGGCGGATGATGCAGAACCAGATGAGATTTCGAGATCGGCAAATCGACAGCGAGCAGAGAGAGTCGCAGCCGACCTTTGTCGGTCCACTCCGGCGTGTGATCCAGGTAAGAAACTTCAACCACGAATGCCGGCGCTTCGTCGCCTGACTTGTTCTTTTGCAGCGGCAGCAGTAGTGAACCATCCGGCGCGCGTCCGGGCCGGACAGGTCGCCCGCCGACCGATGCACTCCACAAAGTCGCGCCTGACGGCAGATTCAGTTTCAGAAAATTGCGCTGATTGTTTCGAACCGCGAAGCGCGACTGGACCAGCAACTTGCCGTCGGTGGTAACCAGGGCGCTGTAATCAGCTTCTTCGATATTCGCTGTGAGCACCGCCTGCGGTGTGTAGCGCGCAACGTCGAGCGACAGCGATCTCGCGGATTTTCCTTCCGCCGGAGGTAAACGATAAGCGATTAGCGACGGCGACTGGCGGCTCGATATCAGTTGGCCCAGCTCTGCGGCTTCCGCTTCTTCCAGTCCGTTAGCCTGGCGATTCTTGATTTCACCAGCTCCCAGCACTTCGATTCCCACGCCGCCGGTTTCGCGCTCGGCCGCGGGCAAACGCATCAGCGGCACCTCGATTTTGCCGGCGCGCGGCAAACGCAACTCGCCGCTGACGGTAAACCGCGTCGAATCCTGCACCGGCTCGATGAAGCTGACGGTCAACTCGCGCGCGTTTGCATCCCAATCCGCGACGGTGGCTCCTGAAACTTGATTGACAGTGAATTGCTCCGGCAACTGCACGCGAACCTCTGAAGCCACTCCCTGCAAGACTTCGACGCGAACTTCGGCGTTGACCTGGGTCGTGTCTTCACCCATGCCCACCAACTCAGTGAGCGTGCCGCGAAGTCTGAGTGGCTGACTCGCGCGCTGATCATCAACCTTGCGTCGCCACGCAAAAGTTAACGGTTCGTTGCCGCGTCCATTGGCGACCCAACGACTCCCCGTGGAAGACTCAGAATGCTCGAGCAACAAACCGCCGCTGATGTGCACGTCGATTCCCTGGCGCGTCAGCTCGACCACGGCGTGCGAGACAGCGGAGTTGCTAACCGGAAGTTGCAGGATG
>DASWQK010000010.1:0-2543 GCA_036403735.1 Pyrinomonadaceae bacterium | reverse complement strand
TATCGCTAATGAAGTGATCGACGAAGTAGCCGTCGCATTGCCAATTAAGTCGCACTATTCACAGATCGAAAAAACCGTCGGCCTGCTGGAAGAGCAGGGAATTACGACCCATGTGCTTTCTGATTTATTCCCGCAGAAGCTGGCGCGCGCGTTGTCTGTTGATTTTGACGGCGTGCCCATCGTTACGCTGGGCAGCGTCCCGCCATTCAGCTGGCGGACGGAAGCGAAGCGGATTATTGACCTCGCCGTTTCGATCATCTGTCTACTCGTATCAGCTCCCCTTTTCGCTCTCGCGGCGATCGCGATCAGACTTGATTCGCGCGGCCCGATCTTTTTTGTCCAGGAACGCGTCGGCTTCAGCAAGCGGCGGTTTCGCATGATCAAATTCCGCACTATGACGAGCGATGCGGAAGAGCGGATGAAAGACATCGAGCACTTAAACGAGAAGAGTGGTCCTATCTTTAAGATCCGCGACGACCCGCGAATTACGCGCGTCGGCCGCTGGCTGCGCAAGACCAGCATCGATGAACTGCCGCAGTTGGTTAACGTTCTGCTGGGTGACATGAGTGTCGTCGGCCCGCGGCCGCTGTCGGTACGCGACGCGACGCGGATGGAAGAAGTGTGGCAAAAACGACGCTTCAGCGTTAAGCCTGGCCTGACGTGCCTATGGCAAGTCTCAGGGCGCAGCAATCTTTCTTTTGAGCAATGGATGCAACTCGATCTCGAATACATCGATCGCTGGTCGCTGAAACTCGACGCATCGATCCTGCTTCGCACCATTCCGGCAATTGTTCTGGCACGCGGCGCGAGTTAACGCGCCAATCTTCAACCACCGAATAAACCTGTGATTGCCCGCAGCGCCAAACTCATTTTTATTACCGATTCGACGATTCTGCTATCGACGATGATTTCGAGCCTTGTCGGTGCGCGCGCTCTAGGGCCCGCCGGCCGTGGCGATCTGCTGGTGGTCGTGTTGTGGCCACCGGTGATCGCGATGATCGCCGGACTCGGCCTGCCGACAGCGTACAAATACTGGATGGCGAAGGAACCCGAGCGCGGCTCACGACTGTTTTCCAACGCAGTCATCTACAGCACAATCGTCGGCGGCATCAGCATATTAGTAGCAGATTTGATCGTCCCCCATTTGGTTGGAAGCCGCAGTCCGCAGGTGATGACTCTGCTGCGCATCTATCAAATCAACATTCCGGCCGCGTTGTTTCTCAATCTGATGCGGGGATTGCTGGAAGGCACTCGCCGCTTCGGTTGGGCGGGAGCGGCAAGGCTTCTTTTCTTCATCGTTCAGGGTCCTGGTTTTGCGATTCTGTGGGTGTCAGGAAACCTAACGGTCGCCACCGCGACTTACATTTTGATTATTGGTCAAACAGCTTCGACGTTGCTTGGGCTGTTCGCGGTTTGGCATCAACTTCGTCCGCGTTGGCAACCGAGTTGGTCTGAATTGAAAAGTTCAATGCATTACGGCGTGCGCGAATATCCTGGCGGTGTTGCTGACTTTACCACCCTCCGTCTGGATCAATTGATGCTGGGCGCGATGGCTTCGAATGTCGCCATCGGGTTGTATGTAATTGCCGTGCGCCTCTCTGAAATGACTACCCTGGCCGCCGACGCGATCGCTGATGCACTTATGCCGGAAGTTGCATCTTCCAAAAGCGCAAACCGCGCAGACTTGTTGTGTGCGCGCAGCCTGCGCCTGGCGATTTACATGCATTTGCTCTTGTTGCCACCCTTGTGGCTGGCAGCGCCGCTGATTTTAAGAATTCTATTTGGCCAAAGCTTTGTTCCCGCGACCGGCGCCTTTCGATGGTTGCTGGTGGCTGCCGGCGTTTGGAGTTGCGGGTCAATAGTCATTAATGGCTTGCGCGGCTTTGATTATCCGGGCTTGAGCACGCTGGCAAGATTTGCGGCCGCGGTGGTTACCGGAATTGGGCTGGTAGTGTTGTTGCCGCGAATGGGAATCACGGGCGCGGCGATCGCCTCGCTGGTTGGTTACAGCGTCATGCTCATAATTGCTCTAATCGGTTTTATTAAGAAAAGACAACTCCATCTCTGGAAGAATTGCCTCCGCCCACAGCGCCGCGATTTGTGGGTTCCGAATTGGAGATCGTTGTTAGGCTTTTCAGCCCCATCAAATTAATGAGCAGCACCGTTTACACACAACCAAGAGCGAGCGGGCGATCAATGTGGATTTGGTTCGTACCGGCACAAGCGGCGGTAGCGTTTACGGTGCTCGCGGTCACCGCCGGCGGTCAGGTTCTACGCACCTGGTTACTTACAGCGGTGGTTTGGGTGATGGCATTGCCGTTGCTCGTAAGTCTGGAAGCCGGTTTGATCGCGATGATGTTATTCGAGCCGCTGCGGGGCGTGATTCGGCGGGCGCAATATCTGTTTGTCGATTATTCGAACAGCGATCCGATCCATTTGCTGACGCCGATCGTCACGCTACTTGCTCTCATCCTGCTTCTGAAGAATCAAAGGCTGGAGATCTTTCGTCAGACTCGACTGGCTCCGGCCGTCTCGATCTTACT
>DASWQK010000009.1:0-9051 GCA_036403735.1 Pyrinomonadaceae bacterium | reverse complement strand
AAGAAAATTGTCCATCGACAGGCGCAGGGCCGCCGTCTGCTTCCCACCGGCGCACAATCGAGAATCCGTTTTCAGTCAGGAACTCGATCGGCCGCACGTTCGTGTGAAATTCATCGGGCCTTGATTGTTTGTTTTCTGCTCGCATGATCCGCGCGACTCATAAGTCGCCGGAATTAGCTTAGGAGGCGGGGCATAAAGATGGAGTAAGCGGTTTATAAAAAATTCGTAAAGATGGATGCTTCGATTCGTTTAGCGAAGGGCTATCGCCCTCCGATGGGCGGGCAGTAGCCCACCTCTAAACAATAAATCAGTCTTGAGGGACGCAAGTTAACAACTTGCGCTACTCCGGATTGAAACGATAACCAATCCAGGGTTCAGTAAGAATGTATCGTGGGTTGGAAGGATCCATCTCGATCTTTTTTCGCAACTGGCCGATGAAGACGCGCAGATACTCAGTCTGCTCGGTAAAGTCGCCGCCCCAAACAGCGCCGAGCAAAGAGTGATGCGTGAGAACTTTGCCGGCATTTCTAAACAAGTGAACCATCAGGTCGAATTCCTTTGGTGTCAGCCGCAAGTCTTTGCCTGATTGTGTTGCGGTATGCGCTTCCAAATCGATGCGGAATTCACCCGCTTCCAGGATGTGCGCGCCCGGGTCAGCGGGGGGCTGGCGGCGTAGCGCGGCGCGAATCCGCGCCAAAAGTTCGTCCATGCCGAACGGCTTGGTTATGTAATCATCGGCCCCGGCGTCCAGAGCTTCGACTTTAGTTTTTTCTTCACCACGCACAGATAAGACAATGATTGGGACTTCGGAAATAGAGCGGAGCCGGCGACATAATTCGAGCCCGCTCATGTTGGGCATCGCCAGATCTGTAATCACGAGTGCGGCCGGCCAGTCGCGAAACGTTTGCAATGCAAAATCTCCGTCGCCGGCAACGCGCACGTCGTATCCATTCGTGGAGAGCGACCGGCGCAGGACTCGTGTGAGCTGCGGTTCGTCGTCCACCACCAGGATGCGTTGCTTTGCTTCCATACTTGTTTACACTCTTTTGGGTAATAACATAGTCAACTGATCAACTGAATCTTTGTGTCTCTTCGTGACTCCTGGTTCGTGTGATTTCGTGGTTTGGTTCTGGTTAATCCATTTGCAAAGCACACCACGAAGAATCACGAACACAAAACGAATCCACACAAAGGCGCACAGGTCGGATGAGCAATTATGTCATTACCCTTTTTTGTTGCCTGCCGGATTCGCACCCCGGCTTTCGTCATTGCCGATCGGCAGCTGAAAAACAAACTTTGCGCCGGCTTGACCTGCCGCGCCCTCAATCCAAATCTTCCCGCCATGGGCGTCGACGATGCCACGCGCGATGGCCAATCCCATTCCAGTTCCGGACGACTTTCGATCGCCGACGTCGCCATCGCGCATGGCGCGAAAGAATTTTTCGAATACGCGATCGCGCACGTCGGCCGGAATTCCCGGACCCGTGTCTTCCACGCTGATCGTGATCGTTTCCGGCTCGCCGGGGGCGGCGGCGATGCGAATCGGCGAGCCGGCCGGCGAATACTTCGCGGCATTATCAACCAGAGTGTAGACCACTTCCGACAATGCCTGATCGTCCACTTTAATCTGAGGCAATTCCTGTTCGATCCAGACTTCCATTCGATGCGTCCGAGTGCGCGGCTCGGCGCGTTTCAGGGCGGAAGTGATGATTTCATCAATCGAGGTCCATTGACGATGAAGGTGCATTTCGCCGGCGTCAATGCGCGCGAGTTTCGTGAGTCCTTCTACGAATCGATCGAGGCGGTCCGCCTCTTCGTCTATCACTTGCAGCATTTCTTTGCGGCCCTCGGCGTCCAATTGCGGGGCGGCGTTATCGTGCTCGCTGGCGTAAAAATCGGCGAGCAGCGTCGTCGCGGACGCTTTGATCGAAGTAAGCGGCGTGCGCAAGTCGTGCGTGACGGCGTCCAGTAAGGCGGACTTCAAACGCTCACTCTGCTTAAGGGCTTTCGCCTGACTGGATCTTTCAAACGAGTCCTGCAACTCGTAATAGAGACGTTCGACCTCGGACTTTGCCTGCTCAGACTCTTCGGCGCGCTGCTTTACGCGCCCTGACAACTGACCGACGGTTATGGCTGTGATCATAAATGCCACAAACGCAATCCAATTGTGCGGATCTCTGATGGCGAAGGTCCTGAACGGCGGCAGAAAGAAAAAATTGAAACAGATGATGCCCACCAACGAGGCGATGACCGCGGGCCGCGAGCCCCACGCCGTAGCGACGAACAGAATGATCAGAAGAAACGCCAGAGCTACTGTCGTCGCGTTGATGTGCTCGCCAAACAACTTCAGCAAGCCGGTTGCGGCGAGAATTGCGGAGATCGCGGCGCAGTATCCGAACAAGGTTTTGTTGAAGAGCTTAAGCCACACTGGCAGCTCGATCCTTTTGGTTGGCAGTCAATCGCCGATCAATGCGAATGTAATCTCGAGGATCCCGAAGATTGTCTATGATTGCCTGCAAGAACAACAGACAAAGACCAGGATGCCTAATGGACAATCCGAAGCCGCGCCGGAAGGCATTCATTAGCAATCTGAGGTAGTCACGCGCGACCGGTGTGAAAGCCAGTAGTCCGAACCGATGGTCTGATCTTAAATCAATCAGGCTATCGATAAGGCACCCGACTGCGCCAACCTGTTTCATGAACTCACACAGGCTATGGCTCTCATCTTTCAATAGAGGTTGAATCAACCAGTAAGACAATTCCGCGGTAAGGGATCCCACCCCGATTCGGCAACTCATATAGATTTCAATTGAGGCAGCAACGCGCTCTCTGAGAACCTCACGATATAACTTATGGAACTTGTTAACTATAAAGTCATTTTGAATATGACACTTCAAAACGGCAGTTACCAGACTGACGTCTGATTGCCTACAGGCTTCCTCAAGCGCGCCAGATCGTGCCTCCAGACAATCGAGAACACCTGCGCCGATGCCGATTTGCGTTAAGTCAAGAGCATTGTCAATTACGCCAATGAACAAATAGTAGGATTGAAGCCGTTCTTTAATCAGCTCCCGGTTTCCGGCGATTCCAAAATAGTCGATGCACTGAATGATACGCACGGGAATGTTGATGAAATGTTTGTATTGCGGATCTTCGGCGATGGCTCGGTAAGCATTATCGATATCCGGCGGCAGAGGTTCCGGGAGTCCTGACGCAGGGTTGTGGTGAACGGAGGGACGCGACAGACTTGATCGGGAGACTTCATCTATGGCAGCGGGGATGATTACGCTCATAACGATCCGATTGCGTTCCTGCAAAACTTCGGTTGTGTCCTACTTTGCGGTTTTCTTTGCGACTCTGCGCCTTTGTGTGAAAACTGTTGTACTAAAGAAGTAATCTCACGCAAAGACGCGAAGGCGCAAAGACACGCCAAAGCAAAACCAGGACATTACCAAAACTTCCAGTGCTTACAGATTCTAAACAAGTTCTCGGCCCGTGAATACAACGGCGGGCGGATTTGATCCTTGAACCCGACCTAAACGACTGCACATACTTGACGAAAAAGTAAGGAATGATATAATCAGGCCGAAATCGAACGAAGACAGACGAAATGAAAATTTCTGCACATGAAGAGTATGGCCTGCGATGCCTGGTGCAATTGGCGCGCGCGGAAGTCGATGCCGAGTCTCTGACGCTAAACCAAATCGCCGATCGCGAAGGGTTGTCGGTTGCCAACGCCGGCAAGCTGATGTGGGTTTTGGTGAAGGCCGGCCTGGTCCAATCGCAACGCGGCGCGAACGGCGGATACATGCTCGCGCGCCCCGCGTCGGATATTCGATTGAATGAAGTGATTCGCATTCTCGACGAAGATACGGTGGATCGCTTTTGCAAGACGCACGCGGGTGTGCTCGACGCATGCATTCACACCAGCGACTGCGGAATTCGACCTGTGATTGTCGGGCTACACGAAATTGTCCAGAACGCTTTGTCAGAGATTACGCTGGCTGAGCTGATTGGATCGGAAGAAAATGTTGATGCTCGCTTGCATCAAATTCAAAAGCTGCAAATGCGGAACGTTCAGAATTCGAGCTTTAGCTTGCCGTCTTCGCGACGAACCTAAAAATTGAACTCTGAACATTGAATCAAAGAGAAAACCAAATGAGCACTGCTGAAATATTAGGCAATCGAGAATACAAATACGGCTGGGTCACCGATATCGAGTCTGAGACGATTCCGCGTGGTCTAACAGAAGACACTGTCCGTTTGATCTCTGCCAAGAAAGACGAGCCGGACTGGATGCTGGAGTTTCGTCTCAAGGCGTACCGTAATTGGCTGACGATGACAGAGCCTCGCAAGTGGCCCAACATCGAGTATCCGGAAGTCGATTACCAGGACATGATTTATTACAGTGCGCCGAAACAGAAAGCTACCAAGGCCAGTCTCGATGAAGTCGATCCTGAGTTGCTGCGGACGTTTGAGAAGCTGGGCATTCCTCTGTCGGAACAGAAGCAACTTGCCGGGGTTGCGGTCGATGCGGTGTTTGATTCAGTCTCAGTCGCGACAACGTACAAAGAGAAGTTAAGAAAAGTCGGAGTGATCTTTTGTTCGTTCAGCGAAGCGGTGAGGGAACACCCCGAGATTGTGCGCAAGTATCTTGGCTCAGTCGTACCAACGAATGACAATTTCTTTGCAGCTTTGAACAGCGCGGTTTTCTCGGACGGAAGTTTCTGTTTTATTCCGAAGGGCGTGCGCTGTCCGATGGAGCTCTCGACCTATTTCCGAATCAATAATTCAGAATCGGGACAATTCGAGCGAACTTTGATCGTGGCCGAAGAGGGCGCGTACGTTTCGTACCTTGAAGGCTGCACGGCGCCGAAATTCGATCGCAATCAATTGCACGCCGCGGTGGTCGAGTTGGTCGCACTCGACGATGCCGAAATCAAATACTCAACGGTGCAGAACTGGTATGCGGGTGACGAAGATGGCAAAGGCGGGATCTACAACTTCGTGACCAAGCGCGGCAAGTGCGCCGGACGCAACTCGAAGATTTCCTGGACACAGGTTGAGACCGGATCGGCGATTACCTGGAAATATCCTTCCTGCATTTTGATGGGCGACAACTCGATCGGCGAATTCTATTCGGTGGCCCTGACCAATCATGCGCAGGAAGCCGACACCGGCACCAAGATGATTCATTTGGGAAAGAACACCCGCTCGACGATTATCTCGAAAGGCATCGCCGCGGGTCGTGCGAATAACAGTTATCGCGGATTGGTCAAAATCATGCCGAAGGCGGAGAACGCGCGCAACTACACGCAGTGCGATTCGATGCTGATTGGCAGCAACTGTAGCGCGAACACTTTTCCCTATATCGAGGTGATGAATAACACTTCGCGCGTCGAGCACGAAGCATCAACTTCCAAGATTAGCGAAGAGCAACTGTTCTATCTGATGCAGCGCGGCATCTCGCAGGAAGATGCGGTGTCGCTCATCATTAACGGATTTTGCAAAGACGTGTTTCTGCAGCTCCCGATGGAGTTTGCGGTCGAAGCAACGAGGCTTTTAGGACTGAAATTGGAAGGTGCGGTTGGGTAAAAGGTCTTAGGTTTTTGGTTTTAGGTCTTTGGACTCTGTGCGCCGGTGTTTAGTCTAACCGCGTGGTGTCTCGTCTAAAAAACAAAGACCCAAAGCCAAAATCCAAAGGCCATCTTTTTGGAGTAATTAATGTTAGAGATTCGAAACTTACATGCATCGGTTGATGGCAACGAAATTCTGAAAGGCATCAACCTGAAAATTAATAAGGGCGAAGTCCACGCGATCATGGGCCCGAACGGTTCCGGCAAATCGACGCTCGCAAAAGTGCTCGCCGGCCATCCGTCGTACGAAGTGACTGGTGGCGAAGTGCTCTATTACGGAAAAAATCTTTTAGATATGTCGCCCGATGAACGCGCGCGCGAAGGTGTGTTCATGGCTTTTCAATATCCGGTCGAGGTGCCCGGTGTTTCGAACGCGCAGTTCCTCAGGCTGGCTTATAACGAAAAGCAAAAACATCTCGGCCAGGAAGAGTTGGATCCACTCGAGTTCAAGGACTTGCTGAAAGAGAAAGCCGCTTTGGTTGAGATGGATGCGAGTTTCATGACGCGTTCAGTCAACGAGGGGTTTTCCGGCGGTGAGAAGAAGCGCAACGAAATACTGCAAATGGCAGTGCTCGATCCGAAACTTTCGGTGCTGGATGAAACGGACTCGGGTCTCGATATCGATGCGTTGCGAATCGTTGCTGAAGGTGTGAACAAACTTCACGATCCTGAAAAGGCTGTCATCGTCGTCACGCATTATCAACGGCTGCTCAATTACATCGTTCCGGATTTTGTCCACGTACTGTCGGCCGGCCGGATTGTGAAAGAGGGCGGTAAAGAATTGGCGCTCGAGTTGGAAGAGAGAGGCTACGATTGGCTTAAGAGTGGAGCCAATAAGCATACTGCCGCGCCGCTGGCGAGTTAACTATGGTTACTGAAATAGCAAACGAAAAAAGCGCATACTCTTCCGCCTTGCGCGACTTGATGAAGGTTTCCGGCGAGCCGTCGTGGCTCCGCGAGTTGCGTAGTAGCTCGTTCGATCAGTTCGAACGGGTGGGCTTTCCCGGCGTTGAGCAGGAAGAGTGGAAATATACGAACGTAGCGCTGATCAAGAGAACGAACTTTACGCCGGTGGTGAATTCCAACGGCACCGCGTTGTCGAAGCGCAACGGACTGGCGCCATTTATTTATGACGAAACGCGCGACAGCACTTTTGTTTTTGTCAATGGAATCTTTCGCGAGGATCTCTCGTCGAGCCAGGGATTATCCGGGGTTGTGGCCCTGGATCTAAACGACGCGCTGCAAATCAGCGAATACGAGAGCGTGATTCGCGCCAGTCTCGAGCGAAATTCCACCGGCGACAATAACGGCTTTGAACTGCTGAATATGGCGCTGTTCGCCGGTGGCCTCTTTATCAAAATTCCGCGCGGAGTCAATCTGAGCACTCCGATTCAACTTCAATTTGTGAGCGAACCGGTTAAGGCTGAGTCGCCGGCAGCGGTGTTTCCTAGGGTTCTGATCGTGGGCGAAGAAAACAGCTCGGCAACGATTATTGAGAGCTATCGCGCGACGGCTGAGGGCGTCTATCTCACTAATGCGATTGTCGATTTAGTGCTCAGCGAAGGTTCCCGGTTTCAGCACTACAAAGTGCAGCGTGAAAGCGCCGGCGCTTCGCACATCGCTACGACCAGGGCGGATCTTGGGCCAAAAGCGAGCTATGACACGACGACGATCAATTTCGGCGCGGCGCTTTCGCGGCACGATATTCACGTCACGATGGATCATGAAGGCGCCAGTTGCTCAGTCGACGGTCTCTATATGGTCGAAGGCAGTCAACATACCGACACGCATTCGGTAATCGATCATCGCCAGCCGCATTGCACCAGTCGCCAGCTTTACAAGGGGATTCTGGATGGCAAGTCGCGCGCGGTTTTCAATGGCAAGGTTTTTGTTCGCCACGGCGCGCAACAAACTGACGCGCAGCAGACCAACAAGAATCTTTTGCTTTCGAGCGAAGCGCAGATCGATACGAAGCCGCAACTGGAAATCTATGCCGACGACGTGAAGTGCACGCACGGGGCCGCGGTCGGGCAACTTGAGCCGGACGAACTGTTTTATCTGGAGAGTCGCGGAATCAATCCCGCGCTGGCAAAGAACATGCTGACCTATGGCTTTGCGGGCGAAGTGATCGAGAAAATACAGATCGAATCTATTAGGCGAGAGCTGGATGAAGCGGTCCTGAACCGGCTGCATGTCGACCTCGCAATTGAGAGTTAGCACCCTTTTGGAAGTATGGCGACCGTAGAAGAACTAATCCCAATCAAACCAAAGCCGAAGAGTGGCTGGGACGTCGAGCGTATTCGCAAAGACTTTCCGGTGTTGCGCCAGACTGTCAACGGCAAGCCGCTGGTCTATCTCGACAATGCGGCGTCGTCGCAGGTGCCAATGATGGTGATTGAGCGGGGCGCGCAGTACATCGAGCAGGAACATTCAAACATTCATCGCGGCGTGCACTATCTCAGCATGAAAGCAACGACTGCCTACGAAGGCGCGCGCGAGAAAGTGAAGCGCTTCATCAATGCCCCGGAAGCGAAGGAATGCGTCTTCGTGCGCGGCGCGACCGAAGGCATCAATTTGGTGATGCATGGTTACGGGCGCAAATTCATCGGGGCCGGCGACGAGATAATTATTTCCGCGATGGAACACCACGCGAACATCGTCCCCTGGCAGATGCTCTGTGAAGAGAAGGGCGCGAAGCTGCGGGTGATTCCGATGAATGACGCCGGCGAATTATTGATGGATGAGTACGATGCGCTGCTTAACGAGCGCACAAAGTTCGTCGCGGTGGCCCACGCTTCTAACGCCCTGGGAACAATCAATCCGGTAAAAGAGATCATTGAACGCGCGCACAAATACGGGGTTCCGGTTTTGATCGACGGCGCGCAACAGGCGCCGCATGGCCGAATCGACGTTCAGGATTTGGATTGTGACTTCTATACCTTTTCCGGTCACAAGATGTTTGCGCCAACCGGTAGCGGCGTTGTGTACGGCAAGGCCCGTCTGCTCGACACGATGAATCCTTTCCAGGGCGGCGGCGACATGATTAAGAGCGTGACGTTTGAGAAAACGATTTACGCCGATCTGCCGAACAAGTTCGAGGCCGGCACTCCGGCGATCGCTTCGCAAATCGGTTTGGGCGCGGCGATTGATTACCTCAACATCATTGGGCGGGAGAAGGCGGCCGCCTACGAGCACGAGCTGCTGGTATACGCGACGCAACGGCTTTCGGCCATCGAAGGTGTTCGCATTATCGGCACCGCGCGCGAGAAACTAAGCGTGTTGTCATTTACGATCGACAACGTTCATCCGCACGACATTGGCACGATTCTGGATCAGCAGGGCATCGCGATTCGCGCCGGTCATCATTGCGCGCAACCAGTAATGCAACGTTTCAAAATCCCGGCCACGGCGCGCG
>DASWQK010000008.1:0-4821 GCA_036403735.1 Pyrinomonadaceae bacterium | reverse complement strand
ACGCGCTCAATGCGGGCGAGGGCGCCCGCGCTCCCAGTAGTTTGAACCTTTCAAATCAATCAAGCGTATAATATGCCGTCGAACAGACGAAGATACTGAAACCGTCTGGACCTGAATGGTCAGTCTTTTCATAACCGCTCTCGCAATCCTTTTTGTCCTGGGAATCGGACTTTATTTTTGGCAGAAGTCCGTACCAGATAATTCCGAACGCGTCTTACCACCACCCGCTGATTTTGATGGACTGTTCGGCGGAGATTCGTCGAGCAACAGCCAGGAACAAGCGCGATTAGCCATCGCCGAGCGCGAACAAGAAGCGATGTCGCTGATTGATCGGGCCCGCAATGGCGACCGCGCTGCGCTTAGTGAGGCCAACAAAGCCGGCGCCACTGATTTGTATGATCGAGTGCTGAATGAATTCGTTCAGGGCGTTACTTCAGATGCGGATCTGCTGTCGTTAATGTCGTTTGTTAGCCAAAACGAATTGCCGGTAAACTCCGGACTCGCGAAAGCCGTAATTGCGTCGTGGCAAAAATTGCCAAATCGAAGTGGCACGACCAAGGCTTTGCATTTCGCTGCTTTAAGCAACAATGCCGACCTGTTTAGAGAAACAATTGAACAAGCTCTGCAGCTCTGGCGCGAGGGAAAGCTGACGGGGATATCGGCAATTGAGCTGCGAGCTTTATTTGACGGTGAGTTTTGGATACTCTCTTCGCACTCAAGAAGGTCGGGCGCAGGGTTTATTTTGAAGCGCACCCTGGCGAACGCACGTCGCGAACTGGAGGCGGCGATTGTCAGAAGCCCGCGCGTAAGCAAGGGCGACCAATCAAAGGAAGGCCCTCCCTAACGGTCGGGCTTCTGACGCAATCATAGAGGTCTACCATGAATAACATTGATCCGGTTTTGCTTATTACTGTTCTGATTATTGCTTTCGTTCTTTTGATCGTGCTGTTGGTAATTTTGCGGCGCATTTTTGTCAACGTCGGCGCGCGCGAAATCGCCATCAAGGAACGGCGTTATATGGGACGGCGCATGCCGCCTGGACGCGTAGTCGCGACCGAAGGCGAAGTCGGCATTCAGGCTGAAGTGTTGAAGCCCGGGCTGCACTTGATCAAGTTTCCGTTTGAGCGCGTAGTGCGCAAGGTACCGCTGATCGAAATCGGCGCGGACGAATTAGGGATTGTCGAAGCAGTCGACGGCGAGCCCATGCTGCCCGGCCGGATCTTCGCGCTCGATCGCGCTCAGAACGCGCATAACAATTTTCAGGATCCGATCGCTTTCATCAAGCAGGGCGGCGTCAAAGGCATTCAACTGCGTACGCTGCCGCCCGGTCTGTGGCCCATTCATCCGTACCTCTTCCGCGTTTCGGTGGCAAAGACAACGGTCATTCCGCAAGGCAAAGTCGGCATCGTGACTGCGGCCGACGGCGCGCCGCTGGATCCGGGGCGGCTGCTTGGTAAAGCAATCAAGGACCATCTCAGCTATCAGAACGCCGAGTTGTTTGTTTCTTCCGGCGGTCAGCGTGGCCCGCAGGTGGACATCCTCACGCCGGGAACCTATCGCATCCTGACGCAGTCGGTGCCGCTTGAAGGTGGCACCGAAGGAAAACCCGGCCTGTTTACGATCAGGCTTTTCGACGCCACCGTGATCGATGAGAACCAGATTGGTTTGGTTGAAGCATTGGACGGTGCGCCACTCAATCCCGGCGATTACGTCGCCGAATCGATCCCGGGCCACGATAATTTTCAGGATGGGCACGAGTTCATCGACAGCAAGGGACAGCGTGGTCCACAGAAAGACATCCTGCTGCCGGGCACCTATTACATCAATCCGCTGCTGTTCAAAGTAATTCTGGAAACCGCGAAAGAGGTAAAGCCGGGCGAGGTGGCCGTGATTGTTTCGAACACCGGCAAAGATCCCTCTGATGAAGTGCGGCGCGAAATGGCCGCGAAGGTTCGCGCGCGGATGGAACGCGAAGAAAAAGAACAGGCGGCGCAGTCGGCGGCCCACCTGACTCAGGTGGATGCGGAAGAAATCAAGACTGAATTAATGACCGGCGATCCGGCCGATCGGCGGCTGGATGAAGGCGCTCATGAAGCCTATGTGGTGCCCGAGGGTTATCGCGGCATTCAGGAAACCGTGGTAGGACCCGGACGTTATTATGTCAACACCCTGGCGATTACGCCGATCGTTATTCCAACGACGAATCAAACTGTCGAATGGACTTCAGGAGAAGTGGTCAACACCTTCAATCCTTTCGAAGTGATTTCGAAAGATGGGTTCACGATGCAGTTGGAGGTGCGCGTCGTCTTTCGCGTCAAGCCGGAAGATGCGCCGTTCATGGTGGCGAAGATCGGGGGCATCGATCGTTTGATTCAAAACGTGATGCATCCGCTGATCGATTCGATCTTCCGTAACCAGGCTTCGGAATCGTCGGCCATGGCTTACCTGCAGAATCGTCACGAAGAGCAGGAACGCGCTGAAGCTCGCGTGCGGGCTCACTTGCTCAAATACCACGTCGATGTCGTGAACGTGCTCATCTGTCATATTCATCTGCCCGAAGAGTTGATGAAAACGCAGACTGAAAAGATTCTCGCTGAGCAGCGCCAGAACATGTACAACGCACAGCGCGAGGCCGAAGAGAAACGCATTCAACTCGAGCGAACAAAATCACAAGCCGATAACCAACGCGACTTGATGTCGGCAACCGTCGGCGTCGAGATCTCCGGCAAGCGCGCCGAGCAACGCAAAGCCGAGGGCGAAGGCGAAGCTCATTACATTTTGCAAACCGGCAAGGCCGAAGCCGAGAAGGTCCGCCTGATGGGTGAAGCCCAGGGCGTCGCTTATCGCGAACAAGTCAACGCGCTGGGCGCTCAAGGCGTCTCAGTGATTGAGACGTTGAAAGTTATCGGCGAGAAAGGTGTTCGCATCACGCCGGATATTCTGGCGTCAGGAGGCGGTAGCGGGGACAGCACCGGCGGCATCGGCACGTTGCTGTTACTGAACCTGTTTCGCGATCAGATGAAGTTGCCGTCAAGCAATGGTGAGAAATGACGTCAAGAATGGCCGCGGATTTACGCGGATAAACGCGGATTAGATTTGCTTTCAGTCGTGATTTGTCTTCTCCGCGTTCATCTGCGTAAATCCGCGGCTGCTCTTCACGCTCTTAATTTCAATCGATATAAAATGAAATCGCCGAACCGCTCGCCTTCATCCCGTTGATACCAACGATCGAGGTTCCCAAGGTCCGCCTCAGTCGATGCGTGAATAATTAAGTAAGACAGGACGGGGGAAGTTGCGCGGTCACGATTGAAACTGCGGGCGTAATTAAGATAAGCCTCAAGTTGCGTGCGCAACTCTGCCGGCGTCAAAGGTTCGTTACGGCCGCTCACGGCTGGACTCAACCTTTGGTAGGGAAACATTCCAGCGAGAAAATTCCAGCCGCTACGATCCACTTCGGTCCAGAATTTCTTTTCGTCATAACCCAGATAATAAAGCTGCTGCCAGAAGCGCTCGCGATTTTCCGTCTCGCTGACTCCGGGAAACACCAGCATACGCGGCGCCCAAAGGACGCGCTGCGATGTATCGGTAGGCACGCGATCCGCCAACGCGAAATCGCTCATTAACACGATCTGGTCTGGCGCAGCGATCTGCGCCAGACGATTTACTGCGGGCTTTGATTCATCCAACAGACTCGCTCAGCTCTCAGACGACTCCCAACTCGCTTTTCACTTTCGGCCGTGAAAAATAGTTCCGGGCACGGTCGATATCGTGTTCGATTTGCGACTTCAATTCATCAACCGAACTGAATTTCTTTTCATCGCGCAGCCGGTGCAGAAATCGCACGCGCACCGTTCGTTCATAAAGATCGTCAGACCAACGGAGGACGTGAGTCTCGATCGATGATTGAGTTGCGTCGCCGAAAGTGGGCCGCACTCCCACGTTCGTCACACTCTGACGCCACTGCCCATCGATCAGGATCGCGGTCACATAGACGCCACGTTTTGGGATCACGCGATTCTGCGGATTCATGTTCGCTGTTGGGAAACCGAGTTTTTGCCCGCGCGCGGCGCCGCGCACCACCCTGCCCTGCACACCATACGGGCGGCCGAGCATCCGCCGCGCCGGATTTATTTGCCCTTCCAGAATCAGTTCACGGATGCGGCTCGAGCTGACACGTTCGCCGCGAATCTGCACTTCCGGAACTTCGTCCGCGATGAAACCGAGTTGACTGCTCACCTTTCTTAACAAGTCGATATGACCTTCGCGATTATGTCCAAAGGCGAAGCCGCAGCCGAGATAAACCTCTTTCGCCTGCAATCGATCGACGATGACCTCGCGCAGAAACTCCTCCGCGCGAACCTGTGAAAACGCTTTGTCGAAATGAATGACGATGGTCTGCTCGATACCCAGCACGCCGAGCGCTTCAATTTTTTGATCGAATGTTTGCAGCAGTGGCGGCGCGGATTCGGGATGCAACACCGCTCGTGGATGCGGCTCGAAGGTGATCACGGTCGGCACCGCGCCGGCAGCGTGGGCTCGCTCAACCACGGTTTCCATGATCAGTTGATGACCGATGTGCAGTCCATCAAACACGCCGAGAGTTACGACCGTTGATGGTGAGATGTCGGCGTTATCAGTTCCGTGAAAGACACGCATAGGAGAATTGATTCATTTGCTCATTGATTCATTGATTCATTGATTGATTTAGAGTAACTGGCTCATTGAGAAACTAAAGGCATGGATCAATGGAGCAATGAATCAATGAGTAAATGAACCAATTTCTTATTACCCATCGTTTACGATCAATCCGTCATACGCCCA
>DASWQK010000007.1:0-2415 GCA_036403735.1 Pyrinomonadaceae bacterium | reverse complement strand
GAACGCAGCAACCCCCGCGTGTAGGGATTGCCGGGCTGCTGAAAGAGTTCAGCGGTTGGCGCTTGTTCGAAAATCTTTCCGGCGTACATCACGATCACGTGATCGGTCATTCCCGCGACGACGCCGAGATCATGCGTAATCAGAACTACGCTGGCGCCGGTTTTGGTTTTTAGACGCTTGATCAGTTCGAGGATTTGCGCCTGAATCGTGACATCCAAAGCAGTAGTTGGCTCATCCGCAATCAATAGTTCCGGCTGACATGACAAGGCCATCGCGATCATGACGCGTTGACGCATGCCGCCTGAGAATTCGTGTGGGTAACTGTCAATGCGATCTACGGCGTCAGAGATGCCGACCTGCTCAAGCATCTTGATCGCGTGCGCGCGCGCCTGCTCTTTTGTGTGACCCAGGTGCAGTTGCGTCACTTCCATCAATTGCCTGGATACGCGCATGAACGGATTGAGCGAAGTCATCGGATCCTGAAAAATCATTGCCAGGCGTTTGCCGCGCAGCTCGCGAATCTCGCGCGCCGAGAGCTTCAAAATGTCGCGCCCGTGAAACAGGACTGATCCAGAGACGATCTTTCCCGGCGGATTGGGAATCAACCTCATCAGCGAAAGATTAGCGACGGATTTCCCCGAGCCTGACTCGCCCACAATGCCGAGCGTCTCGCCTTGCTTCACTTCGAAGCTGATGCCGTCCACAGCTTTCACCGTACCGTCTTCAGTTTCGAAGTACGTGCGCAGGTCATTAACTGTTATGACGTTACCGTTTGAACCTATCTCAGCCATGCTTGTAGTCATTGCCGCTCAATTTTCAGAAAATGAAAATCGAGAATTGCAAATTGCAAATCGTCCCGGTTAGATTGCGGCTGTCACTTCAATTTGCACTTTGCATTTTCCAATTCATAATTTGCAATGCTTTTTCGCCCCCAACGTTCAAAGACTCAATTTTTCCTCATCTGCGGATCCAGGGCGTCGCGCAATCCATCGCCGACAAAATTCAAAGAGAAAAGCATTAACGCCATCGTCACTCCTGGAAAGATCAGTTGCCACGGAAAGATCCCGAGGTTCTGGATTCCGTCCGCAGCCAGACTGCCCCATGACGCGTATGGCGGCTGCACGCCAAATCCAAGAAACGAGAGAAACGCTTCCTGGAGCATCACGGCGGGAATCGTCAGCGTAGCGTAGACAATCACCGGCCCAAGAGCGTTGGGCACCAGATGCCGGAAAACTATTCTCGGTCCCGAGACGCCGGTTGCCCGCGCGGCTAAAACAAATTCCTGGTTCTTTAGCGACAGCACTTGTCCGCGCACAATGCGCGCCATGGTCAACCAGGAAACGGAACCCAGGGCCAGGAAAAGCAAAACCATCTGTCCGACGGCCGTGCTGCTGCGAAACATCGCCAGCAGAACGATCACCAGAATTATGTAAGGCAGCGAGTAGAGGACATCTACCACGCGCATCATCAGCGTATCGGCGCGCCCCCCTAGATAGCCCGACACCGCGCCGTATGAAACGCCGATGACAAGCGAGACCAGCGTGGCAATGATGCCTACCATCAGCGAGATGCGCCCGCCGAGAAGTACTCGCGCCAGCAAGTCGCGGCCAGAGTTGTCGGTACCCATCGGATGGGCCCACGAGAACGTCCCATTCACGCCAGTGAAGGGGGGAAACGATTTGAGCAACTCGACTTCGCGCGGGATGTAATCGTAGGTGAACCCGGTCGTGGCTTTGATGATCGGCGGACCCAACAAGGACGCGAACGTTAACAGAGCCACCACCACCAGCCCTATGACGGCCAGCTTATTCTTGAGGAGCCGGCGCCAGGCATCGCGCCACAGAGAGCTGCCGCGCACGAACTCGCCGGCCTCTGCTGAACGAACGTCAGCTTCGCCGACGGCAAACTCCGGCGCGGTGTGAATGATGTCGCCCTCGCGCGATCGCAGCGGTGCGTCGGGCGTCGTCCCCAACGGAGTGAGCGCCGGTTCCACGGGTTCAGTCGTCTTAAATCTGTCTTCGCGTTCGTCCATCGAGCAAATGATCTAATAACGAATTCGCGGATCGAGAAAGCCGTAAGCAATGTCGACCAGCAGGTTCATCATCAACAGTGTAATCGCGACGAAAGCAACAATACCGATAATTAAAGGCTCGTCACGATTCAGAGACGCTTGAATGAAATAGTTGCCTAAACCAGGTAGCGCGAAAATGCGTTCGACTACTACCGTGCCCGTTAAGAGAAAAGCCAAAGCCGGCCCGGTGAATGAAACAACCGGCATCAACCCGCCGCGCAACGCGTGACGCACAAGCACGGCCCTTTCGGATAGTCCTTTCGCCCGCGCCGTGCGAATGTAGTCAGACCGCATTACTTCCAGCATTCCGGCGCGCGTCAGTCGCGCAATGTAAGCCATGTAAA
>DASWQK010000006.1:0-2287 GCA_036403735.1 Pyrinomonadaceae bacterium | reverse complement strand
AATTCGACTTTGCCGAGTTTGTACTGGGACAGAGCTTCGACTTTGTTTTCATCGATAGCGCGCACCAACTTTCCGCCGGTGTCGCAGAGACGAACCTGCGTGGGCGTGTTCACGTCATTCCATGAATCGATAAAGTGCGACGCCATTGAATTGAATGACGCGCGATGATTACCCTCGCTCATCGTGATCCGGTTGAGGCCGGTGCCATCCATCTTGATCGAGTATTCGTGGTTGGCAATCGCGCTGTGTTCGCTGCCGCTGAAATAGATAAGTCCCTTCTCTTCATCGACCGCATCGATTGACCGGATGTCCCAGTCACCACTGGTGACCTGGCTGATGAGTTTACCGTCCGCGCTACAGTGATAGACGCGACGCCAGCCGCTGCGATCGCTCAACCAGAGAAACGATCCATCCTTCAACCAGCGCAAGCCGTCGTCAATCGCCTCTACCCAGGTGTTCGTCTTTTCATGAAACAGGTTTGCAGATTTGCCGTCGTCGGGATTGGCAGAATTCAGATCAAGGAAAGTCTGTTCGCGATTCTGCGCCTGGAACCAGACCTTCTTGCTGTCGGGGAGCCAGCCAACGCGCACGATTAGCAAGTCTTCCGGCTTGTACTTGTAAGTATCGACCCACTGCACGTCGCCGCCTGCGGCGTTGACGACGCCGAGTTTGACAATCGGATTGTTGTCGCCGGCCTTCGGATAATTCGTCAATTCCATGATCTGATCGATGGGAATGTGATCCGTGACTGGAAACTCCGGCACCTGACGCTCATCAATATGAAGAAAGACGATTCTGTTTGAGTCCGGACTCCACCAGTACGCGCCGAAATTACCGCGACCGTAGAGCTCTTCCTGATAAACCCAATCGAGCCGGCCGTTAAAGATCTCCGCTCCGCCGTCGCGCGTGAGCGCGCGCTCGCGCCGTTGCATGCTCAGGTCTTCAACGTACAGATTGCCGCCGCGCACGAAACTAATCATTCGTCCGTCCGGACTGAATCCGGCGCCAACTTCTTCATCGGGGTTACTGGTTAGCCGAATCGCGCGGTCGCTGCCGAACTCGTAATAGAAAAGATCGTTTGCGAAATTTATCAGGGCTCCGGTTTCGCCCGGATTCAGATCATAGAAGGTTTGATTGGCGAGACGGCGCGCATCCTCTTTGCCGACACCCGGCAGCGATGCGAACGCAGCCTGCATCTTCGCCGCATCGTAGAACGGCTCGGATTTTCCCGTAATTGCATTCACTTTCAGAAGGCGCGGAAACGCGTTGCGATCCTTACTAACCACAATGTAATGCTCGCCGTCTTTGAGCCAACGCGGATTGGACGGAGTGCCACTGAAATTTACTCGCTTCGCAGGATCGAAAATGTCGTCAATGGTTAGGAGTTTGTTCTGGGCTAGTGCAGCAGCGGACGAGAATGAGATAACGGCAAAGACAAGAACTGTAAACAGACGTTCACGCACAGGGTTCTCCTTAAATATCAAATCACGGAGTTTTGGCTCTAACTCGCTTCGTGAGGAATTAGCTTCTTGATGAACGGAGTAAGAACCGCCAAGATCACCGCCGCAGCTACCAGGGCAACCGTGGTGCCAATGAAAAGGACCGGTGTCTGCTCGAGCTTTTCGGGATCAACTCTTCCGCCAACAAGACCGGCGATGAGGTTCCCAACCGAGGAAGCGAGAAACCAAATTCCCATCATTTGACCGACGTACTTTCTGGGTGAGAGCTTCGTCATAGAAGACAGACCGACAGGACTCAGGCAAAGCTCGCCGAAAGTCTGGAATAGATAACTCACAACTAACCAGAGAGCGGAAACCTTAATCAAGCCGCCAGTGCTTACGAGAAAGTTAGCCGCCGGAATCATTACGGCAAAACCCACGGCAGCGAACAAAAGACCGAGAGCGAATTTTGCCGGACTGGATAAATTGATTCCGCGCTTGGATAGTTTCAGCCAGATTGCTGCAAAAATCGGGGCAAACAGAACGATGAACAATGAGTTGACTACTTGAAACCAGGTTGCGGGTATCTCCCAGCCGAACATGCGCCGATTTGTGAAGTCCTTCGCGAAGAGATTTAGAGAAGTAGGCGCCTGCTCAAACGCCGCCCAGAAAATCGAAGCGAAGATAAAGAGTATGAAGATGACCGCTATTCGTTTCTTCTCGTCGCTCGTGAGTCCTCCGGCCAAAAAGATCAGTCCGAAATAGATCACTGCTACGCCTACCAAAACGTAAGTCATATTTTGGCCGATTGCCTGCGGATCGAGATGTACCGTTCCCAGCGCTGCGAG
>DASWQK010000005.1:0-5040 GCA_036403735.1 Pyrinomonadaceae bacterium | reverse complement strand
GCTTCTCCTAAGCCATGACTAATCGCGCTGACATCTAATTAGCGATCAGAAACATCGAACACTGGTCGCTGAAGGCAGAAACCCAAAGACATTCTGATTCGTAAAAACAAGGCGACTGGCTGACGCCTGTGTCTGTGTGGTCTTTGTGGTAGATTTGTCGTACATATTCGCAGCGACTCGTGCAAAAAATTGAATCTTCGAGTTCGTCGCCAAAGAGATACGGAGTTAATGTGAAACGACTATTGCTGATTCTTGCGCTTATCTTTTCGTTAGTCGCGCCGCTTACCGCGCGGCCGGCTTCAATCCAAACCAATCCGCCTGCCCGCGCGACCGCTGCGGCGCCTGTTCGGGCCAGCGCGCCAACGCCCGCTTCAGACATCGCCAGCAAGGTGCTCGGGAATGGACTCGAGATAATCGTGCTCGAGGATCACTCGGTGCCGGTGGTGACGATCGAACTCGCGGTCCGCAACGGTTCATTCACTGAACCACCGGAGCTGAACGGCTTGTCTCATCTTTACGAGCACATGTTCTTCAAAGCCAATCGCGCGATCGAAAATCAGGAAGCCTATCTGCAAAAAATTGGCCAGCTGGGCATCGCTTACAACGGCGAGACCCGCGAAGAAGTCGTCGAATACTATTTCAGCACCACGAGTCCAAACCTGCGCGCGGCGATGAACTTCATGCGCGACGCGGTGCGCTATCCTTCTTTTAATGAAAAAGAATTCGAGCGAGAGCAGCAGGTGGTAATCGGCGAAATCGATCGCAATGAATCCGAGCCGGGATACTATCTGAATAAAGAGATGACTGATCGTCTCTTCTCAAAATATACGAGCCGAAAGCAGCCGCTGGGCGATCGCAAGACTGTTTCGACCGCCACGCCTGCGATGATGCGTTTGATTCAAGGGCGTTATTACGTACCCAACAATTCAGCGTTGGTGATTACCGGTGACGTGCAGACCGCTGACGTTTATAAGATGGCCCAGGATCTATTTGGCGACTGGCCGCGACGCGAGAAAGATCCATTCGCGGAATTTCCCCTCGTCGAGCATCCGCCGCTGCAAAAGAGCGAAGCCAACATCATTAAGCAACCCGTAACCAACGTCTTGATCGAGATCGGTTGGCAAGGGCCATCGATCGGGAAAGATGATGCCGCGACTTATGCTGCCGATACTTTCTCATTCATCATGCAGCAGCCTGATTCACGCTTCCAGCGCAATTTGGTAGACACGGGATTGGTGAACGGCGTCGCGATCGGCTATTACACCCAGCGCAACGTTGGCCCCATCAATGTCGTCTTTCAAACGACTCCCGAAAAGGCAAAGGCGGCCCTCAAAGCTGTCTACACCGAAATCTCGCATTTCAATGACAAGGATTATTACACCGACGATCAACTCGAGAGCGCCAAGGGATTGTTGGAAGCTGACGATCTGTACTCGCGCGAAAAGTTTGACGAGTACGCCAAGACGATCGGCTTCTGGTGGTCGTCGACCGGCATTGATTACTTCCGCGGCTATCTCGGAAACTTGCGGCGAACTTCGCGCGGGGACATCAGCCGTTATCTAACGACCTATATTCAAGGCAAGCCCCACGTCGGACTCGCTTTGATTTCCGAGCAGGCCCAACAACAGGCGAAGATCACGCCGGAAGACTTGATCGGGCAGTAACGTATCAGAAGCCCGACCGTCGGGGAGGGCCTCTCTGGTAACCAGCCCTCCCTGACGGTCGGGCTTCTGACACAGAGTTAGAGTGAACGAGAATTGAAAATGAGAAATGACAAACGTCAAATGACAAATGGCAAATGGTTTCTGCTGTCGACGATTCTTTGCTTGATCACGGCATCGTCCGTCTTCGCCCAAACACCGACATCGCCACCGGCCCAAACGCCGGCGCCGCCTGACTTCCAAAGCGTTATTGCTCGCCAGGCTTCGCTGGTTTCGGAGTTCGAGGTCAACGGCCTCAAGGTTCTGGTCAAGCGCCGCGAAGGCAGCCAGACCGTCGCGGTCCAGCTTTACATCCGGGGCGGCGTTGAGAATGTCACGGCGACTAACGCGGGCGTGGAAGCTTTCATGCTGAATGTGGCCAGCGAAGCCAGCGCGACTTACCCGCGCGACCGGATGCGCAAAGATCTCGCGCGCATGGGCACCGCGATCGGCGAAAGCGTCAGCTACGATTATTCAGCTCTCGCGATGGCCGCAACGCGGACCAATTTTGATAAGTCGTGGGACATCTTCGCTGACGTCGCCACGAATCCCGCGTTTACCAAAGAAGATGTTGATTTGGTCAAGACTCGTCTGGTCGCGAGCCTCAGCGGTGATACTGATGAGCCCGACTCATATCTCCAACGGCTCCAGGAAAAAGTCGCGTATGCCGGTCATCCTTATCTGAATCGTCCTGAGGGAACCGCGGAAACGATCAGCAAATTGACGGCGGAAGATCTGCGCGCCTATCACAAGGGAATCATGCAGACGTCGCGGCTGTTGCTGGTGATTGTCGGAGACCTTGACGCGGCGCAGCTCAAGCCGCGCATCGCAGCGACGTTCGGCAAGCTGCCCAAGGGCGACTACAAGGCGCCGGCTCTACCGCAACTCACCTTCAATTCATCTACTGTTGATGTCACCAGCCGCGAACTGCCGACGAATTACATCCAGGGTTTGTTTACCGCGCCGTCAATTACTTCTCCGGACATCTATCCCATGTACGTCGCGTCTTCGCTCTTGCGCGATCGAGTCTTCGAAGAAGTCCGTGTCAAACGCAATTTGTCTTACGCGCCCGACGCGTTTTTGAAAACTCAGGCGGCGAACATCGGCGGAATTTACGTGACCGCGGTCGATGCCAACCAGTCAGTGCGAGTGATGCTGAACGAAATTACTCGCCTGCAGCGCGAGCCCGTCGGCAGAGACGATATCACCGCGGTGATCGCGCAATTCCTGACCACCTATTACATCGGCCAGGAGACAAACGCCGCGCAAGCAGCCAGCATGGCCCAATACGAGTTAATCGGTGGCGGCTGGCGCAACTCGCTGCAGTTTCTCGAAAAGCTGCGCGTCGTTACACCCGCGGACGTGCAGCGCGTGTCGCAGAAATACATGCGCAACATTCGCTTCGTCGTGCTTGGCAATCCGACGCAGATCGATAAGAACGTATTTATGGGTCAGGCAGGAAACTAGTCGTCTCGTGTCAGAACCCCGAGCGATAGCGAGGGGATCGTAGACTCAAGTTATGTCCATGCGACTGCCAACAAGAGTGTTACTTGTCATATCAATCCCGTTGATATTGAGTATCGCTTTGTCATGCGCGAAGAATCGCGCGCAGCTCGAATACTCGGAGTTATTGCCAATTCTCAAACAGAATAATTTGAGTCCGATCAACGATCCTCGGCTCAAGGATGTGGCAAAGATCGAAGAGGCGGACGCCAACCTGTACGGCCCTCTTACGGGATCGACAATTTATTTGGAATCGCCCTCTCCCACCTTCGACAGTGGAGATGTTAGGCCAAGGTATTGGTTGCGTGTTGAGGACTTCCTCACTGCTGACATGGCGGCGAAACGAGCGTCGGAATACATCACCGTCGGAACCTACGAACGCCTCGACAAAGCTTACCCATACACAGATACGTCCAAAACATCCGTCCGCCTTTGGGCAATCGCACGTGGGAAGCGTGTCTACGCTTTGACTACCGATGCGAGCTTGTTAACGTACATAGCACTGTCGAAGAACTTGCGGAGGTCGATTTCTATGTTGCCGGAGATATAACGACTCATTGGACGAATGATCGGTCGCTACCGCTCCCGGTTCTGACACACCGGCAACAACGCCGCGCCCCGCGGCATGATGTAGCCGCTCGCGCTCGCCGAAATATTCGCCAAAGCCGCGTTAATGGTGGGTGATTTAGTCATTCGCATCCCGTGCGCTTGCTCATCATTCAATTCTGTCATGATGTGAACATGAAAGCGCTCAGTCTTAGCCAGCAAGGCCCACGCTGTCTGTCCGTTTACTTCGTACTGGTCGCGCAAAAGCATTTCCAGCGCTCGCGAATGTTTCGATTCAAACCACTTCATAAAATCGGCGCGGCCCAGGCCGTCGCCGCATTCAGCTAAGAAAACAATCGTGCCGCCATCGACGCACGCCTGCGCGGCCATGTCCAGCGCCTTGTGCGCCTGAATCATGTTGATGTCGTACGGCGCGCCCCCACAGCTCACGATTACCACCTCTCGCTTTTCCTCAATCTTCGCTGAGTGTCCGCTTGCATAGTCCGCGCAGGCGCGGCGGTGCGCGGCGCGCCAACCACCAACGAAAACTTTCTCGGCATGACCGTGCTCGTCAACGATTGCGTTGATTGAAAACGCCGGCTCGATCATCGCCGCCACGCGCTCGCACTCTTCACTGACGGCGTTGCCGTCGAGCAAGCCCGCGCCGACACCCTGCCGTCTCCCGCCGCGCTCGAAATCGAGCGCCAGCATGTGCGTCGCTTCAATCGTTCGCGCTGAAGCCAATCCGGGACAGATCGATTTACGCCCGCCGGTGAAACCTGCAAAGTAATGAAAACCCACCGCGCCGGTGACGATGACTTTCGAGAATTCTTCCAGCGCGCTGCTGACTTCGACAGGCGTGCCATCCTCCATCCTGCCGATTTGGATTAATTGCGAAGGACGGTACGCTTCATGATCGAGAGTACGAATGCGTTGCGCAATGAACGAGGTAAGCAGTTCGATTTTTTCATCAGGCCGGACAGCCCGATGAATTCCGGTCGCGAAAATTATCGCGATGTCGCTTGCTTGAACTCCGTTTTGAATTAGCCGCCGAACCAGGAGATTGATGATTTGCGCACTGCCGGTGGCGCGCGTCGCGTCCGAAGCGACAATCAGAACTGTATCGCCGGGTGCAATCAACTCTTCTAAAGGCGGTGAGTCGACGGGATGATCAAGCGCGTCGCTAACTTCACTATCCGAGAGCGGATTGCTTTCGGTTTCATTCGGCGCGAGGACAGCGAAGCGCGCGTCGTACTCGAAAGTAATTGAGCTGCGTCCGTAGCCGAGTTCG
>DASWQK010000004.1:0-5829 GCA_036403735.1 Pyrinomonadaceae bacterium | reverse complement strand
CTGCAAGACATCATCATGCGCGAAGCCCCCTCGGCTTACATCTTTGATTCGGATGGCACCGTGCACCGACGACGATCCTTTGAAGAGCCCCAGATTGCCGCCGCGACGTCAAACAAGGCTGAAGCCGTAGCGTAAGTTTTGAGTTCAGCGATCACAACGCAAGCTAAAGCTTGAACTCAAAGCGAACTAATCGAAACGTTCCCTCGCCAACACTACGAACCCGATGAAGCGATCTGCTTTTTTGAAGGAGGAGTCTATGAAGTTCAATAACAAACTCGCCCTGCTAATCATGCTTGCCTTGATCAGCTTGCCGGCGATCGTCAACGCGCAAACAACCAAGCCGCGCCTGCGGCGGCCGCCGCCACGCACGACCGTGACGCCGCCGATCGTTCCGGTAGGAACGAATTTGAAGATTCGCTTGAACGACACTCTGTCGAGCAAGGAGTCCCGCGCGGGCGATCGATTCACCGCCGTAGCGATCGATCCGGTGCGCTTCAACGAAGCGACCGTGCACGGTCACATCCGCTCGATCGTCAAATCGGGAACCGTGAAGGGTCGAACGACGATGAATCTTTCTTTTGACTCGATCGATCTGCCGGGCGATCCACCGAAGCATGGCGTGTTGCACGGCTATGTCACACGAATTTACGGAACTAAAGCGAGCACCGATCAAGAGGGCGGGGTCCAATCGGAAGGCCGGGGCAATCAAACGCTGAAGCGCAGCGGCATCGGCGCCACCGCCGGTGCAATCATCGGCGGCATCGCGGGCGGCGGCAAAGGAGCCGCGATCGGTCTGATTCTCGGCGGCGCCGGCGGCGCGGGATCGTTGGCCATCAATGGCAGCAAGGAACTGCGGATAGACTCAGGAACTGAAATGCTGGTCCATGTGACGCGATGATTTTTCGGAGGTCCTGCCCTCTCCCTGTGGGAGGGTTTGGGTGAGGGATTAGCCCGAAGTGAACTGTTTTGTTTTTCTTCCCGCAGATTGGGCCCAACAAGAAAAATATCAAAACTATTGTTGAGGGCGCTAAGCCCTCACCCCGACCCCTCTCCCAAAGGGAGAGGGAGTCAGAAACCAATCACCTCTCAAGGCGGAACTCCAAACTGAGGCGGCTTTCGGGCCGCCTTTCTTTTTTTGCCGAATCAACGGAAGAAAACTAAACTCGCGCTCGTCTAATTAACGATGCTCGATCAAATCGTCGTGACCAGAGAGCAGCTGCCAGTGAAGGAATCGACAGATTCGCGGACCATCGCCGCTTGTCAGCAAGGCGACCGGGAAGCACTGCGCGTGCTGTTCGAGGAGTACAAAGACCGTGTGTATTCGATCGCACTCTATTCATTAAGCGGCGATGAAATGGCGGCCGGGGACGCGACTCAGCAGGTCTTTCTCAAATTGATGACTCGGATCGGACAGTTTCGCGGCGATGCGGAATTCGCAACCTGGCTCTATCGCCTGGTCGTCAACACTTGTCATGACGAGCATCGCAAGCAGAGACGATTTGTGCCGCTGGCTGATTCGTTCCTGCCGACGAGCGCTGGTGGTGAATCGCCGCGCGCGAGTTATGCGCGCAAAGAACTTGCAGGGCGAGTTCAAACGGCGGTCGCTGAACTAAAGCCGAAACTTCGTTGGCCAATTTTGCTCAAGTACGTCGAAGGGTTGTCTTACGAAGAAATTGCACAGGTGCTCAATTGTTCAAAAGGAACTGTCGCATCGCGTTTGAACCGCGCTCACAAAGCTCTAGGCCGGCGGCTTGGTCATTTGAAGAATGAAATTTGATTAATCGGACAGGAAGATATGTTTAGCAAGCACGTTACATCATTAAGTTCTGCATATTTTCACGACGAGCTGGCGGCGCGCGAAAGTCAGCGCGTGGCGGAGCATTTGTTGTCATGCAGGCCTTGTCGCGCTGATTTTGACGATGTGAAACTAGGCGCGAGGTTTGCCGAACAACTTCAAATCGTTTCCGCGCCCGATTCAGTTTGGGCCGGGGTCGTCGCGCAGCTTGAACAAAAGAAAGTGAAGCCCGCGCGTCTTTGGTTCATGAAGCCGCTCGCGATTGCGGCCACAATCATTGTGGTACTCGCCGGCGGCACGCTGTTGCTGCGCTCGAACAGAAACACAGGGGCAGGGCAATGGAATGTGGCGCGACTCGGCGGCTCGCCGCGGATTGATTCGCAGAATATTGGAGACGGAAGCAGGCTCGGTGTGGGCCAATGGCTGGAGACCGACGCGACCTCGCGCGCGCAGATCGATGTCGCGACGATCGGAAATGTCGAGATCGATCCCAACAGCCGCGTGCGTTTGCTGGAAACCAGTTCTTCGGAGCACCGACTTGAACTGGCGCGCGGCCGTTTGAGCGCGCACATCTTAGCGCCGCCGAAACTTTTCTTCGTAAACACCCCGTCAGGAGTCGCCGAGGATCTCGGTTGTGCTTACACTTTGGAGGTTGATGAGAACGGGAACAGTATTTTGCACGTCACCCTGGGCTGGGTCTCTCTGCAATTAATCGATCGTGAATCGTCCGTTCCCGCCGGCGCCGCTTGCGCGATGAGGCGTGGAGTTGGACCAGGCACGCCTTACTTTGAAGACGCGAGCGAACCCTTCCGCGCATCGTTGTCCAAATTTGATTTCGCTGACAATCAAACCGACAAGACCGCGGCGCTGGCAATCATTCTCAGCGAAGCCCGTCCCCGTGACGCGATGACCCTTTGGTACTTACTGCTGCGGGTAGATAGCGCAGATCGGGCCAATGTTTACGATCGCATGACAACGCTGGTTTCCCCACCGCAAGATGTCACGCGCGAGGGTGTTCTGAATTTGGACCGGCAGATGCTCGAGCGTTGGAAGGCAAAACTATCGATCAGGTCGGAACTCCCGCAGAAGAAGGTTCATAGCTTTTGGAAAAAACTTTGGACCGAGACGCTCGGCAGAATTCATGGATTAGCAGGAAAGAGATAGTATCTCAACAAGACTACCTCTGATACTCGCAACATCAGCAAAGGAGTTCCCATGCGCTATGTCATAAAACTCATTCTGGTCTCACTCGTGGTTGTGACAGCGAGTTCCGCGGTGGCAATCAAACTGCGCCACTCGGCGGCAGCCAAAGCCTCGCAGGATCGTCTAATCGTTCACGAGTGGGGCACCTTCACTTCGATCGCCGGCAAGGATGGAGTTGCATTGGAGTGGCGGCCGCTAAACGGCTCAACCGATTTGCCGAAGTTCGTGCACACCATGCAAAGCGCGACTTCCGGATTGCGGCACCCACAGTCCAAAGCTGATATGGCGGCAACCATTCGCATGGAAACGCCGGTCATCTATTTTTACGCGAACCACGAGATGGACGTCACCGCTAATGTTCAATTTCCCAAAGGCAAGATCACTGAATGGTATCCACAGGCCCGCGACGTTGGTACCGGAATCAACTGGGGACGGATAAAAGTCGAGCCCGGGGCCGCGTTCAACCTGCCGGCGGACTATTCCGACAACCATTATTATGCGGCGCGAGAAACGGACGCCGCGCCCATTCGGATTTGCGCAACTACCGGGAAATCGATCGAGCAGGAAAAGTTTCTGTTTTATCGCGGAGTCGGAACTTTCGATCTGCCGTTGGCAGTGACTTTTGAAAACAATCGCATCGCGCTAAGAAATTCCGGAAAAGATCCGATCGCGCAGTTAATCGTGTTTGAGAATCGTGACGGGCAGATTGGGTTCCAGGCACTCAATAGTTTCTCTGGCGCGACCACCGTTGATCGGCCGGTGCTTAATAAGAACACAGACGCGGTTATTCAACAGCTGCGCCAGGCTCTGATTGCTTCGGGTCTTTACGATAAAGAGGCGGACGCGATGATTAAGACCTGGCGTAATAGCTGGTTCGAACCGGGGTTGCGCGTCTTCTATATTCTGCCGCGAAGCGCGACTGACGCGACTCTGCCCATCGAAATCGATCCAAAGCCTCAGCAAATGGTGCGCGTGCTCGTCGGACGCACGGAAGTCATTACGCCGGAAATGGAGAAATCTGTAAAGGAAGAAGTCAGCCGGCTCAACGATTCTTCGCCAAACGTACGCGCTGAAGCGGCTGCGGCGATTCAAAAGTATGGACGTTTTTCAGAGCCGATTCTGAAACGCATTATCGAAGATGAAAAAGATCCAACGCTGCGCGCGCGCATCAAGCGATTAATTGATGAACCTGCCGCTGAGTAATGGATGACGCAGGCTCGTTTTATTCACACCTCGCTTCAGGAGTCTGTCGGAAAAAAGAGATGGACAGAGATCAGGGAATCAGTAAACTGAGGTCCATGGGAAAAACATTTCGTTGGTACGATCTGAACCAGCGGTTGTTGTTGCCGCCGGATTTGCGCGAGTGGCTGCGCGACGATCATCTGGCGTTGTATGTCAGCGATGTGGTGGATCAGTTGGACCTGAGCGAGCTGCTGAATAGTTACGAAAACGACTTGCGCGGGCGACCGCCGTACCACCCAGGGTTGATGGTAAAGCTGCTGATTTATGGATACTGCACGGGGCGGCTGTCGTCGCGCAAGATTGAACAGGCCACGTATGACGACGTGGCGTTTCGGGTGTTGTCGTGTAACCAGCATCCGGATCACGATAGCGTGGCAGAGTTTCGCAAGCGCCATCTGGCGGCGCTGGCGCATTTGTTCCTGCAGGTATTGCAATTGTGTCAGCGCGCGGGACTGGTGAAGTTGGGCCATGTGGCAGTAGACAGTACGAAGATCAAAGCGAACGCGGCCAAGCGACAATCGCTCAGTTACGAGCGGCTGAATAAAGCCGAGCGAGAATTGAGTGCTGAAGTGGCGCGCCTGCTGAACGAAGCCCAACGAGTCGATGAGCAAGAAGATAGTTTGTACGGCCAGGGAAAACGCGGCGATGAACTGCCAACAGAGTTGCGTCAACGGGAGACGCGATTGGCCAAGATCCGCGAGTTGAAGGCGCAGTTGGAGCAGGAAGCCAGGGAAGCATCGGCGCAAGAGAGCCAGCGGAAACAGGAGCAAAAAGCTCGTAAAGCAAAAGGCGAAGAGGTGGTCGAGACTTATCACAAGCCGACCTGGACCAAGTCTGCGACCGGCGAGATAGCGCCTAAAGCGAAGACGCAACGCAACCTCACCGACCCCGATTCGCGGGTGATGATGAACCCCATGACCAGAAGCTTTGAGCAAGCTTACAACGCGCAAATAGCCGTTGATGCGCAAGCTCAGATCATCGTCGCGGCGAACGTGGTGCAGGCCCCGAATGACGCGGAACAATTGCTGCCGGCTTTGACTGGAGTAAAGCAAAATCTGGGGCGCCTGCCGGCCCAAGCGACTGCCGATGCCGGCTACTTCAGCCCCGCCGGCCTGGCCGACGAACAACTGAAAGAAGTTGACTTGTACGTGCCGCCGAATAATCAACCGGAAATGAAAAGCAGACCTACAGCCAATGCCGTCATTCGGGACCAGATGCGAGCTAAGCTGCAACGACCCGGGGGCTATGAGATATACAAGCGTCGCAACATCATCGTCGAGCCGGTGTTCGCCGAGATCAAACATCTGCGCCAGTTTCGCCAGTTCCGGCTGCGCGGACTCGCACCAGTCCAAGCTGAGTGGTCCTTGATCTGTTTGACTCATAACTTAATGAAGATGTTCCGAGCTAACAAACAACTGTCAACTACTTGAAAAAACCAGGAGGTGATGGTCGCCCAAAATCTTGAAGTGAATAATCAGTCGATTCTTTAACCAATCGGCTCACGACAAAATCAAAGAGTTCGATTTTCTGAGAAAACGCCATTTCACTTTACGAGCAACTCTTCAATCCCAATAAGCCGACAGACTCCT
>DASWQK010000003.1:0-7829 GCA_036403735.1 Pyrinomonadaceae bacterium | reverse complement strand
CGCCGTAGCACGCGCCAACTTCGTCGACGTAGAGCCGCACGTCCCCACGCGTTTGGGCCAGACTAAAAAAGAAGTCTTGCAGTGAAAAATCGTGCAGCACCAGAATTCCCGGGTACTTGATCATCGTCTCGAAAATGCCGGTATGGTAACGATGATCATTCCCCATGTGATAGATAACCGCATCAAACGATTCGAGCCGCTTGAGCAAGTCCGGTTGCTTCTGGTAATCACAAATCTCGAAGTGCGAAGTCACCTCATGATTCGAGGGTTGAAAGCCGTCGACAAACAGGGTGATGTCCGCGGCCCGCGCGAGATGGGGGAGCAACTCTTCGCTGTAATCAGAGATACCTGAACGCAGCGGGAGCAGTGGACTGAAATAGGCGAGTTTCATTCGCAATATCTAACGACTATGGACAATTAACCACAGAGGACACAGAGAAGCAGCGATAGACAGTTGCGTATTCCTCTTATTTTCAGCCGCACTCTCTTGCATCTTTGTCTTTGTTTTCCTCTATGACCTCTGTGGTTAATTTCTTTCCCGGTTTGCGCGCCCATTCGTAATCTCCAGGTTGCATACCGCGATCGAGATCTCACGGTCATCACGCGTCTCGTCATTTGCCGGACGAGGCCGCCATGTTCGATCAGCGCGAATCTGGAGTTCGAAGTTTCCGGTAGCCCGCGAGACGAGTGATTCAGGAACAAAGAGATTCACTCGCAGCCATCCGTTACGATACAACTGAAACGTCGTCAGCGGCTCGTCATTCAAGACAAATTCCACCAGCAGGGGGCGCTCGCGAACGTCCGGCATGTGCGTCGTCAAGTCCAGGCTGATTTCAAACAGATCGTTTGCCGGGAATTGAACGCGCGCCGCGCTCGACATCCAGCGCGCGATCGGCGGCAACAGATTCGGTTCATACCAACCGTCATCAAATATCACGGCGCTATTTCGATCCAAACACGTAAGCTCTTTCAAACTTTCGTCGCTTGAATATAACGCGTCGCGATCCCGATGCTCGTTATAAAACGGTCCCAAAGGAACATTCGAGGCCTTTAGAAAAACGTAAAGGCCGTTTTTTGGGAGTGTTAGATCAAGATCGGAAATCTTTCCGAACACATAACCCATCGCCATATCGAATGCGCGCCGCTCTTTGAAAGACAGCCCCCGCAAGTACTCCAGAAAATCTTCTTCGAAATTCAGGCCGTACTTGTCCGCCTGTTTCAGAAATTCATCGCTGCTCAAGCACAGCGCATAGCGCGGCTCCCACGCCACGTGTCTGAAGAAGCGCAGGAAACGTTTGCCGTGCTCCTGCTCTTCTTCCAGACCAACATGCCCGTCAATTTCCACAAACTTTCGCAAGTCCTCAGGATTCATTTCGTCGTAATTCCTTCGCGCGACGTGGTCCGTGCACTCAATTCCGTGCATGGTGACGCCGTCCGGACGAAGGACGCGGCTGACTTCAGAGAGGACTGCGTCTTTTTCTTCGAAGCCGATGTGACCGATGACGTCGAGGCTGACTACGTAATCAAAAGTTTGATCCGCAAAGGGAAGATTCGAAAGTCTGGTCGTCATCGTGAAGTCATAGCCGTTCCGGCGCGCCGCCAGTGAACATTCCGGCGACAGATCGACTCCCGTGAGGGTGACCCCTTTGCGTTTTAGCAGCGCGAGCATGCCGGCGCCGCAACCGAGATCCAATACACTCGCACCCGCGTGCACGTTGTCGTAAATCCACATGGTGCGCGCAAATCGAATGTCGAACCGATCGAGCGCTTTGAAGTAACGAGCGTCCAGCACTTCGTCCGAGACAAACTTTGTGCGATAGAAATCGCCGACGTCCGAAACGCCGGCGCGCATGTAAAGATTGTCGTCACGATTGGACATGCTAAATCGGGGTCAGCGCTTGCGGATCTGCAAAGATTCTTCCAACTTTTCCAGGCGCGCGTCCAGCGCACGGCGGCCGCGATCTTCCAGAACGGCTGCCTCGCTTGCTTCCAATGAAAGCTGACGGAAACAAACACGCTGCTCTTCTTTCAATTCAGCAAGGCGCTCATTAACAGCATGCAAAGCTGCGGCCATCTCGCTGGCGAGTTGCGAATGGCCCGTACGCGTTTGGTCGGCGAACTCACCAAGCAGGTTGCTGATGCCAGAGAGCGTCTCATCCGTTTTCTTCAGTCGCGCTTCATGGTTGTCGTTGATCGTGCGCAGCTCGGTTGCTTGTGAGTCGAAATCCGACCGCAGCGCCAGGAACTCTCGACGCATTTCCCCCGAAAGTTGCGCGCGCAGCGCCGCCAACTCCTGCGCCTCGGCCATAAGGATTTTCGTTACATCACTCAACGCATCATGAACCGCGCGGTTAAAATTAACTTGCTCCCAGGTGAACCAACGCGTCAGCGGCCTGCACAAATTTTTTATCCACAACTCGATCCGGCCCAGCGTGCCCTGGCGATTACTGAAGATTGGCGGCAGACGGTTCCAGGCGCGGCCAGTCACCGTCAATTGTTCCGACAATCGCGCTAACGCGTCATCCTGATTTGAACCTGATGCCGAGCCATTTGATGACGAAGCCGTAGTTGAAACTGCAGTACCAGGCAAGCGCGCGTTTTCTTCTGACACCACGCGCTCGCGAATCTGATTTAGAATTGTTTCTACGTCCATACCTGAACCTGTGCTGTCTCACTCAATTCGCGCGCGTGAGCCTGTGAGGCCGGCGTGGGTAATCTGCGAACGGTGGCCGTTGCATTCAGATTAGCGACTCCTTCAGTCAATCTCAGACTGGTAACTCGAAAGAACCGCACGCCGTCCAGCCAATCGTATGCCTCACCGTCGCGACTGTGGACGGCACAGGAGATCGAATAGTCATCGATACCGAGCCAACAGTTAAATGCAAACGTGACTTCCACTGTTTCGCCGCGACGCACCGCCCCGATTTCAAGCAGCTGTTCGCTCGTGTTGGTCCCAAAGGCGCTGATGCCATGACGATTGCGGATCAGAAAACCGATTACGGGCTCATCCACGTCGGTATTGAATCGAGCCGAGATTTTCATGGTGACGGGCGCGCCGGTATCAACGATTTCGACGCGACGATGAATGGCATCAGCCAGCTCAGCCACCACAATCTCAGCACTTCGATTTCCGTGACGATAAGTAAACGAAAGCGGCTCGAACGATTCAGCCTGCGCCGACTCACTACCAGACAAGCTTTCTGACTCGGCTTCATAAGCCTGCTCGCGCTCCATAACTATTTCCTGGTAATGATTAAGCACATCCGCCGGCGCTCCGTCTGCAATCATTCGGCCCTGGTTCAGCAGAATAGCGCGCGAGCAGAGCGCGCGCACTGCGGCCGCGTCGTGCGAAACAAACAGCACGGTAGTACCACGTTCGTGAAGGTCTTTGATGCGGCGTAGACAGCGATGCTGGAAGACCGCGTCACCGACCGCGAGCGCTTCATCAATGATCAGGATGTCGGGCTCGACGCTCGACGCGATCGCGAAAGCCAGACGCACGTACATCCCGCTTGAATACGTCTTAACTGGTTGATAAAGAAAATCGCCGATTTCGGCGAACCGTTCGATCTGCGGGAAAAGTGCGTCAGTCTCTCGACGTGACAAACCCAGCAACGACGCGTTCATGAAAACGTTTTCGGCGCCGGTGAACTCCGGATCAAAGCCGGCACCCAGTTCGAGCAAAGCAGATATTCGACCCTCGTGCCAAACTTCGCCGTGCGTCGGCTCGAGAGTTCCCGCGATTATTTGCAGCAGCGTCGACTTGCCACAACCGTTTGGCCCGATGATTCCGACGATGTCGCCCTTATCAAGTTCAAAGGAAATACTGTGTAGGGCCCAGAACTCTTTATGTCTTCGCAAACGCCCACGCGTGAGCGATTCTTTCAGCCGATCGCCGGGCCGCGCATAGGTTCGATACTGCTTCGCGACACCATGAACTCGGAGGGCGGTCGTCATGCGGGAAATGTATCAGAATTCACGAGCTAAGGGCTAAGGGACAAAGGGCAAAGAGCCAGGAACTCACGCTCCTGGCTCTCGGCCCTTACCACTTTGCTCTTTGCTGCTCGCTAGCTTGGACCAAATCTCTGGCGGTATTCAGACGAGCTAAGGAACGCCTTGACCATCTCAGCTTGAATGAAGTTGCCGTTGAAAGAGTTCAACTTATTAAGCCAGAAGTTGAACCCGGCCGGGTCCGGATCGCGACGCAGGTAGCCGAAGTATTCCATAGACACGAAGATGCGAGTGAATTCAACGTTCTTGAGCTCTTCTGACTCGGCAATGGCGCGTAAGACCTGAGCGCGGGTCAAGCTCGCACTGTTGAGTCCGTTGACGAGCGAATTGCGGAACGCATCCTCAGCCGGAATGTCGCCGCGGATTTCGCCGCCGCCGAATTGGGTGGTGTGAAAATTAATGTAAGCGTGGCCGGTGCGGAAATTCGTCAACTGCGCCGCCAGCGTGGTGCCGTTTCCTTCCGGCGCGTCCCACTTGCCACTGAAGGTGCCACCGACTCCGCCGCTGGTCGGTGTGTTCACCGCATCATTGGGATTGTTATCATTGAACGGAGTTCCAAAGAACCCCCAAACAACTGGTCCATTGACACCGGGCTGAACCGCCGCGCCGGCATGGATGTGTGCGGCTATTAAATTGTCATTGGTGTCCGCCGTTTGCGAACCGGTGACGTCGATGTTGTTGATGGTCGCGGTAAACGTCATCGCGGTTTGGCCCGCGTTAAGTTGGAACCTCGCAGTTCCGAACGACGCCGGCCGCGCGCCACCACCGGATAATGTCGGAGTTGTTGGCGGCACCTCCTGGCTGTTGCTGAGATTGACAACGAACAATCTCACCTGACTCGGTGTGAGTCCAGCACTGGCCAAAAGAGCATCGACATACTGTGCATTTGTAAGAGTGGAAGGATAAGCCGCGATAAAGTCAGGCCGAGTTAAAAAATCGTTGAAGTAGGCCTGCTTGTTAGCGTCGAGCTGAGCGTCAAATCCCGGCTGGCCGAAAACCAGATTCTGTTGCAGCTGCTGTACGTCGCGTTCAAACTGCCCGTACAAAACCGCGGCCGGGCTGCCCGATGCCGAACCGCCGAATGCGGCCCTATTCGCCAGGTAGGCAATCGTTCCTGTGTTCTGGAATTCATTCGAAAGGAAGAATGCGGCGGAAGCATTGATTCGCGCAACGTCGGTGCATGACGGATTCGCGCCGCAACTGGTTATGGTATTCGTCCAGAAGTTCAAACCCGCGATGTCGGGTTCGCGGTTCAGAAAGTCGAGGTAGTGCTGACGAACAAAGAATGACGACGAATCGACCGGATTGTTTGCGGGAGGTGCGACATCATTGTCGTTGATTGTCAGCTTAGCCTGGTTCGGGGAGCCTAAGCCAACGCCCGCGCCCGTGGGATTAGAGAGAGCCAGATTCACAACTTCGCTGCCCTCAACGAAATTATCGTCGGTGATCAGAATGCGAACCGTCTTGGCCGTCTCGCCCGGATTGAAGGTCACCTTGCCGAGGCTTATCTCATAATCTGATTTCTGCGAAGCATGACCGGGTTGCGACTCATCAAACGTATCAAAATTAACAGTCGCTGTTCCCGAAGCGTCGCCCGCGCGAATCATACTGATGTCGATGTGCCCACTGCCTTCCCCGATGACGAACGTATCAGTCGCGAATTGGATCAAGCTGGTAGCGGTCGCCGTCGTCGGATTAAGTTTGCCGAACAAGCCATGTTCTTCCTCGGCGGTCCCGGCACTAAAATAAAGCGTGTTCACATCGCCGCCGGCCCCGCCGTTTCCAAAACTGAGGGCCCACAGTTCATCGATGGCAATACCGTCGCCGTTTTCGTTTTGTATCGTGCCGAGGAAGGCGCCGGTCGTCGGGTTGTAGGCATGTATGCTGGGATTGCCCTCGCCAAAGTTGCCGACCAGCAGCGCGCCTCCGAAAATACCAAACGACGCTTGCGCTATCGTTATACCCCATGGCGCATTGAGCGCCCCATTGTTAATTCCGAAAGTAAGATCACGAACTCCGTTCGTGTTGAACCGGCGAACGAAGCCGTTGCCGACGCCCGCTTCTGAATCCCCACTGACACTGACCTTAGCGTAAGTTACATAGAGCGAGCCGCCTATGTTCTGGATGTTGAAAGGGTGATAAGTGTTCCCTACTGTTGTCGGGATGGTCGGATCAACAAAAGGGAAATTGGCGGTAGGCTGAAGCGCAAACGCATTGTTATAGACGTCGATTTTGCCATTCGCGAAATCGGCCGCGTAAAGAAAATTGGCGACGCCGTTGTTGGCCAGGGCGAGTCCGGTATAGACATGCCCAGGTTGACTGGCTGCGATGACCGCGGTAGTCGAACCGGCCGCCGGAGCATTTGGGCTCCACCCGCTAATGTTTCCGGTGATCGACGCAAATAGGAAGACCGCTCTACAAGGAGCGGAGGCGCACGCGCCGGGGAGAACGAAGTCGGTCGCCGAAGGGTTACTGACCGTTCCCGTCGGCAAACCGCCGGGAATCGTCACGGTCTGCGGACTGGCATTAAGGACAAACGGGCTGCCGGAAACATCGCCCCGCAAAAGTTGGCTCGTGCTGGTGCCGCCGTTATTCGCGACCCAGAACGGACTGGACGAGGTGGCCGTGACACCCCATGGATTGACCAGCAGTGGATCCAGTAATGGCGACAAGCCAGGTATGTCTGAAACCAAATTCGTCTGTCGATATGCAGACCCTGGTGCAATCACCGGAACAGCCGGTGGGTTCTTGGTCTCGTCCTGGGCCCGCGCCGGTCTCACTGCGCGCTGAGTTACCAGCGCTGCGCTCAACGCGCCGACAAAAAGCAGAACGAACAAAACGTAACGATGTTTGACGACCCGACCCTTCATGTTTTCCTCCCGATCAATCTCTGGTTTTCGCGATACGCGAAGCGCTCGAGGACCGCCGCCTCGACTCCAATGTACTGAGTTCACTTAGGGGAAGGCCACACTCTATTAGCTGCAAATCATAACGTCAAGATAATTTTTTATTGCAAATGTCTCAATCAAGTGGCGCCGCCGCTCCGTTTCACCTTTTTGATAGCACCTCGGTACAATACCAGCCGCTAAAGCAAGCGAGACAACTGTGCCCCTGTAGCTCAACGGTTAGAGCAGCAGACTCATAATCTGTTGGTTCGGGGTTCGAATCCCTGCGGGGGCACCAAATTATCAGTGCCGGGAAATCCTTGATGGTGAACCAGTACCCGAAGAAAAGGAATGAGAAGCATCGCTGCCTCTCATCCCTAAAATAGTCTAAGGCCTTGCCGGTCTTAATTCGGTCCGAACCTCTGCCGGTACTCACCCGACGTGATGAACGCCTTCACCATTTCGGCGTTGACGAAGTTGCCGTTGAAAAAGTTCAGCTTGGCCAGCCAGAACTGAAAACCGTCGTCACCATGGTCGGGAAGGTCGGACGGGTTGCGTCGCAGGTAGCCGAAGTATTGCATTAGGACAAAGGCCGAGTTGAACTCCGCCGCAACCTCCTCGGGATAATCGATTGCTTTGCGAACAACGCGGGCGCGGCTTTGCGCCTGCGTCGTTCCAAGCAGGTACTCGTTGACCAGGTCGGGACGCCTCGGCGTGAGGTTCACACCGGAGCTGGTTTGAATAGTAGCAATCAGCGCATCAATAAATTCGGACCCGTTTTGGGATGCCGGATACTTCGCGAGGAAATCCGGCCGCGTCACAAAGTCAGTGAAGAAAGCCGATTTGTTTGCTTCAAGCTGTGCGTCGAAACCCGGCTGGCCGAAAATCAGGTTTTGCTGGAGCGCCTGAGTATCAATCTCGAACCGGCCGTAT
>DASWQK010000002.1:0-3128 GCA_036403735.1 Pyrinomonadaceae bacterium | reverse complement strand
TCGGTCAACGATGACTACCAGGAAGCGGCGAAGAAGTATCAGGCCCTGCCCGACGGGGCCGCGAGAACGGCGGAATTACAAAAAGTACAATCTTTCCTGGACCGCGTGATTGATGCGGATGCACACTTCATCGCGCTGTCGGAGGGAGTCGCACAATTGGCGACTATTCGCCAACAGGAAATGCAGTACCTCGAAACCAACTACAAGTATCGTCACGGCGGCAAAACGGATGGCATGCAACAACTGATCGATAAGTACAAGACGCCCGCGAAACCCAAAGATCCGTTTTCGTTGCCATAGCTTTAAGGTTCGGAGTTCCGCCTTCAAGCGGCGTGCTCTTGCAGATACCGCGTAAACGCGGAACTCCAAACTTTGCTGACTGTGATAATCTGATCGCGATGTTGCGCAAAGGTCCGAATCGTGATCTCGTCCGTGAATTCCTTACTTACATTCAAGTCGAAAAAGGCCTGTCCAGAAACACGCTGCAAAGTTATGCGCGCGATATCGCGAAGCTGCATTCGTGGGCCGAAACAAATCACAAGCCGGTCGAAAAACTTGACCGCAAAGATTTGCGCGAGTGGATTGCACGCATGTCGCGCGACGGTCTGGCGCCGTCCTCAATCTCAAGATCAGTAAGCGCCGCGCGTGGGTTCTTTAAGTTTCTCATGCTCGACGGCCACGTTAAGCGTCATCCGGCAGAGGACATTCACACCCCGCAAAGATATTCGCGACTACCAAAATTTTTATCTGAGGACGAGATGGAGCGTTTGCTGTTGGCGCCTGATATCAAGACCGACCTCGGCGTGCGCGATCGCGCCTTAATCGAAGTGATGTACGCGGCGGGTTTGCGGGTCTCGGAACTGTGCGGACTGCGGACCAATGACCTGAAGCTGGATGCGGCGCTGCTGACGTGTCATGGTAAAGGCAGCAAGGAGCGCCGGATTCCGATCGGCAAGAGCGCGGTCCACTGGCTGCAGAGATACCTGTCAATTCGCAAACAGTTCGGGAATGAAGCGAAGCCGGAACTGTTTCTGCATCGCGGCCGTTCGCTGAGCCGGCAGACCGCCTGGTCCATCGTCAAGACGCATGCCGCGACGGCCGGCGTACCCGATATTTCGCCGCATACTCTGCGTCATAGCTTTGGTACACACCTGATGCAACACGGCGCGGACTCGCGTTCGGTGCAGGCCCTGCTGGGCCATAGCGACATCTCGACGACTGAGATTTATACCCACATCACTGACCTGCACATGCGGAAGTCTTACGACCGATTTCATCCGCGGGCGCGGGTCAGAAGCCCGCGCGTTAGCAAGGGCTAGTTTGCAAAGTGGCCCTCCCTAACGGTCGGGCTTCTGACAAAATGGAAGTCACCCGTACCTATCTCGAAATGCGCGCACCGTCCCTCTTGCGACCCGCACGCAACCAGGATCCACTGATTAAGATCGAACAAAAGCGTGACTGCTCAGTCGAGCTGTTTCGCTTTCTGTACGCTGAAGTCGGCAAGAATTATTACTGGACCGACCGTCTGCCGTGGACCGATGAAGAGATCACGACGTACTTGCAGCAGCCTGAAGTCTCGGTGTGGCTGATGACCTATGACGGTGAGACGGCAGGCTATTTCGAACTAAAGAAATGTGATGATGGGTCGACCGAGATCGCTTACTTCGGATTAATGCCGGAATTCATCGGGCGTGGTTTGGGTAAACACTTGCTGAGCTGCGCGACTGAGCAAGCATGGGCTGACGGCGCGAATCGCGTCTGGCTGCATACGTGCACCGATGACGATCCGGCGGCGCTGCCGAATTACTTGAAGCGAGGATTCAAACCATTCAAGAGTGAGAAGTACATGGTTGAGCGATGATGACGTCAGTACCATCCGCGTGAGCGGATGGATCATAGAGTCGAGTAGCGGTTTTTCGGACCGTGTTTGATCCATCCCCTGACGGGGATAGTACTGACCTCATCGCCGGCCGAATCTCTCGGGTCGCGCGAAGACTGACCACTCTACCCTCACTAACGGTCGGGTTTCTGACCACTCCGATAGAAATGAATTTTAACTTCCTCGAGCGTCGCCATGCCTTCTTCAATTTCGTGATCGATCAGCGCCAGAAACTTTTCGAGTTTTTCGCGGGTGTCGACGATCTCAACGATGATCGGCAAGTCCTGCGACAGACGCTCGATCTTGAATGTATGCAGGCGGCTGTGCGCGCCGAACCCCAGCATGCCGCGCATTACGGTCGCGCCCGCCAGGCCTTCCTCGCGCGCTTTCATTACGATCCATTCGTGCAACAGCTTGCCGTCGTGGCGATCGCTTTCACCAATAAAAATGCGGAGCAGGTAACCTTCTTCGGGTAACATCATCGCGAGTAATCCTCTTCAAAAAAATTTCGCAAGTTAACAACCTGCGTTACCTTACTTCCAGATTTGAAAGACCACGGCACGGCTTATCCAGACTGCTCCGAGACACAGGACCAGATGGGCCGCGACATTGATTCCGGCCAGCAGACTTTCGCCTTCGCGCCAAAGATTTATCGTTTCGTTGCTGAAAGCCGAGAACGTCGTGAAGCCGCCGAGCACGCCGATGAAGACGAGCGTGCGCGTTTCAGCCGTAAAGAAACCGCGTGTCTCGGCAAGTTGTGAAAGAAATCCGATGGCCAAACAGCCCATCAGATTGACGGCGAGTGTGCCGTAGGGAAAGTCGATACTACGGCTTAGATTTTGGACGAACCCGCTCACCGAATAGCGCAGGACTGAGCCGATGAAACCGCCAATGCCTGCCAGAAACAATTTGGCCACGTCGATGACTCCTTATCCGGAGAGTTGTGGTAGGAGTCATCAGCCCGGCAGGCGGTTAATGGCGGACTCCATCGCCGATTGTGTTCCCTCTCCCGCTGGGAGAGGGTTAGGGTGAAGAAAGAACAAGAAACTTTCTCTTTGCTGCTACCCCCTCACCCCAGCCCTCTCCCAGATGGAGAGGGAGCGAAACCTACACAAACGCGAAATCAAATTGCTCTTGAAAGATCAATGGATCGCTGTTGATGTCCAGCGAACCGAGATAATCTTCGATCTCGTTAAGCACGTCCCGCTCTGGGCCGCGCAAAGCTTTCGCTACTTCCGGATTTACCCGC
>DASWQK010000001.1:0-6638 GCA_036403735.1 Pyrinomonadaceae bacterium | reverse complement strand
CAAGTCGCGGACCCATTTGAAGCCATCCGTCAACACTACGCCGCCATCAACAAGAACGTCACGCTCTATCGTCGGGCCAGGAAAAATCTGCCCGGCTACTCGGAGGAAGGCGGGCAGCTAATCGCCTACTTTCACGGCCCGACGATCATGAAAATCGCTGCGACGTTTTTCGGCGAGACGGGCAGATCGACTGAAGAGTATTACTACTGGGACGGCAAATTGATTTTCGTCTTTCGCAGAGAAGCGCGATACGACAAACCGCTGTCCGGGAAAATTGTGGCGACCAAGGAAAGTCGTCTCTATTTCAAAGACGACAAAATGATTCGCTGGATTGATGAGAACGGAAAAGATGTCGCGGCCGGCTCGACCGAGTTTGCCGAAAAAGAGAAGGAGTACTTGAAGAGCTCGAAGGAATTCAGTGAACACGCGCGCGGGGCAGTAGCCCGAAGGGATGGCTCATCATCTTGACTCTACGAATTGACTTTGCCCAAAAAGAAAGTCGAACTTCTCAGTCACACCCGGCTTCCTTAAGCAGGGTGATCGGAAGTGTCGTGGAGAAGAGGAAACCGTTTAAACGGTTTCCAAACCTTGACTTGGCGCAGTTCACCTGGCTAAAGCCAGGTGTGAATGAGATCGGATAGGTCCGAAAGAATTCGATAAACTTGATGTCCCAGATAACTTTTTGGGCAAAGCCCTGTGAATATAATGCGAGACATCGATAAGACAGTTGATCCATTACCCGATTCATTCGAGTCTGAAGAAGCAGCTGGTGAATTCTGGGACTCACAAAGCACTATGGACTATCAGCAGCACTTGGAAGCAACCGACGACACCATTGATATAAGTGAGCGCGTATTCGAAGTGCAGGTTGCTGAAGACGTCTTTAAGAAATTACAGGCACAAGCGGCCTCACTTCATCAGCCCGTGCCGAAGGTGGTTGATGAGATTTTGAGAAAGGAATTGAGTTAATCGGTTATCTGAAAAACCGCCGGCCGGAACCCATTAATCTTCCTCACTCCGCAATTCACTTCTTCACGGCCTCCAACCTCACCTCTCCGCCGCATTACTTCGTTGGTGCTGAGAGTTTTGACCGCTATGAAAATCGATCACGCTTCGCAGAATCCCTTCGAGATCGATTTTTGGCGCAAAGCCTATCTGCTGGTTCGACTTTGAAATGTCCGGGACCCGCCGCGGCATGTCTTCAAAGCCTTCTTCGTAAGCTTCATCGTAAGGGACGAGCACAATCTCGGATTCAGAGTTCGTGAGTTCCTTCACCTTCTTCGCCAGATCGATTATCGAGATCTCCTGATTTGAGCCCACGTTGAAGACCTGGCCCACAGCCCTCTCATCATCCATCAATTTCATCAACGCTCCAACCACGTCCGCGACATAGCAAAAGCAGCGCGATTGATTGCCGTCGCCATAGACGGTGATGGGACGATTCGCCAACGCCTGTTTCACGAACGTCGGAATCACCATGCCGTATTGTCCGGTCTGGCGCGGACCGACGGTGTTGAAGAGCCGCACGACAACCGTCGGCAGTTTCTTTTCCCGCCAGTAGGCAAGCGCCAGAAATTCGTCAATCGCTTTTGAGCACGCGTAGCTCCAGCGGCCTTTCGTCGTTGCGCCCATCACCAGATTTCCATCTTCACGAAACGGAACCTGAGTGCTTAGTCCGTACACTTCTGACGTCGACACGATCAGGACTTTTTTCTTTTTCTTGTTAGCGAGTGACAGGATGCACTCAGTCCCACGCACGTTGGTCTCGATCGTGTGTACCGGACTCTCGACGATCAGCTTGACGCCCACCGCCGCCGCCAGATGAAAAATCACATCGCATTGATCCACCAACTCAGCCGCAACCGGCTGGTTGTGAACGCTGTCGATCGTGTAGTGAAAGCGCGGATGATCCTTCAGATGACGGATGTTTTCGAAACTCCCTGTCGAAAGATCGTCGATGATGAAGACCTCGTCGCCGCGCTCAAGACAAGCGTCCGAAAGATGTGAGCCGATAAAACCTGCGCCGCCAGTAATCAGAACTCGCAATACGGAAACCTCTTCAGTGATTTTGGGAACGAGGAGTGAGTCTAACATGATAGTCGCTTTGGACGGCTTCAGGGTCAGGCCCAACCCGTTCCCTCTCCCTCTGGGAGAGGGTTAGAGTGAAGATCTAGTGCCGCGGTAAGCCCTCACCCCTTCCCTCTCCCAAAGGAGAGGGAGAAAGACTGTTATGCGTGGCCGCCTCGGCTACAGACTCGACATTCAGAAGCCTGGCATAAAGCGCCGTCATGTCCGCCAACAGTCGCTCTTTCGCATAGTTTTGATTAACGAACTCGTGGCCGCGCCGCCCCAATTCGCGGCGCAGCGATTCGTTTCTGATCAGGTAATCAAGCCCCTTCGCAAAAGCCTCCGGATCGCCACTCGCGACTGCCACCCCGCGTTCATGAAGTATGAATCCCGGCTCGGGCTGATCCGAAACCTGCGCGCCCAACAGATCGACTACGCCGCCGACCGCGGTCGCAATTACAGGACGCGCGTTGGCCATTCCTTCGATCAGGCTGAGCGGCGTGCCTTCGTTCAAACTGGTCAGCGCGACCATGTCCAGCGCGGGATAAAAATTCTCCGGATCCTGGCGTGAGCCTAAGAACCGAACGTCGTCGCGCAATCCCAGCTCATCAACCTGTTTCTCAAGCTCTCTCCGAAGATGACCGTCTCCGATGATTATGAACCTGACATTGATGCGGTTCGTCTGCTTAAATGTTGCCGCGATCTGGAGAAACAACTTGTGATTCTTGATTTCGGTTAATCGTCCGACAATGCCCACCAGGATTTCATCTGCGCGAACGTTCAGTTCCTGACGGCTTTGTTCGCGTCGTTCTTTCCAGTTCGAATAAATATTGAGATCGATGCCCAGCGGAATCACCGCAAACTGATCGGCGCGACCGACACGAAACTTCTGGTTGATTTCGTCACGCTGTAGACCGCTAATAACGATGATGCGATCGGTCGCCCAACGCGCCAGCAGCTTTTCAATCATTAGAAACAGCCGCGTCCTGGCTGGTCCATAGTAGCCGTGGAAAACGTGACCGTGATACGTGTGCACAAATCGACAGCGACGTGGTTTGCCGACGAGCGTCGCCGGCGTCAGCCATCGGTACATTATTCCGGCGACCCTGCCAACCGTTCCAGCTTTCGCCGTGTGCGTGTGCACGAGGTCGGGTCTCTCTCGCAGCATCAAACGAAACAGCTTCCAAACTGTAATAGCGTCCCGGGACGATATCTCGCGGCTCATTTCGGGAATGATTAGGGGAGTGATGCCTGCCTGCGCTGCGACGTAACCCATATCGTCCTCGCCCGGAGGTACTACGCCGGCCACGAGCAACGTGTCGTACCGGTCATGCTTCATGCCGGCCGTGAGCCACACCACGTGACGCGCGGGGCCTCCAACATTTAGACGCGCGATAATGCGAAGGACCTTCATCAAATCCTAAGCGGAGGTAAAGCCTCACGAAACATTCCAGGAGTTAAAAAGTAGATCATCGGCTGATCGAAAACCGGTAAGAGATGTCTGCTAGTGACCGCCGTCAACGGCTTCAGCCGCGATCCGGGTCCACCTGCGGGTACGCCACCATTCAAGGCAAAGACCTCCAAAGTTTAGAGTCGGGCTACGGCCCGACAAAGCGGGCGGTAGCCCGCTTCTAAACAATTAATCGATGAATCTTTGAAACCACAACTCCAACATCAGCAGGGACCACAAACGATGCTCGTGATTCACTTTGTTCGCTACATGCTGATCGATCAGTTGTCTCACGCTGGCGCGATTGAACAAACCGCGAGCGAGCGCTTTCTCTGAAAGCAGAGTCTCACGCAAAAAAGGTTGCATCGTACCACGGAACCAATGGCCGATCGGCACTCCAAAACCCATCTTGGCCCGCGTCAGATTTTCTTCGGGTACAAATTTCTTTAAGACACGCTTGAGCAGGTACTTCGTGGTCATTCCCCGCAGCTTGAGGCTTTCCGGCAAGCTCGCCGCGAATTCCATCAGATGATGGTCAAGAAACGGAGAACGTGCCTCGAGCGATACGGTCATGCTGGCGATGTCCATCTTGACTAATAGATCGTTCGGCAGATAGGTCATCGTGTCAGTTAGCAGCGAAGCATCGACGATCCCGGCTCCGTTAGCTTTGGCGAACCACGGCTCGAGGAAACCTATCGTCGAAAAGGCCGCCGTCTCACTTCGAAAGTCGCTCGAATATAGATTCAATTTCGCTTGTTCGTCGAACGCGCTTACCCAGCGCAGATATCTCTGCACCGGACTCAACGATGCCGCAGTCAGGAACCGCTGAGCTTTGCGCAATGGATTAGCCCGCGATTGAAACTCGGGCAACGCTCTCGCGACGTTTCGAATTACCCCGTCGCGAATAATCGCGGGCAGCACTTTTGCATAACGCTGCGCGAGATTCATGGCCGCGTAACGCTCGTAACCGGCAAAGCATTCGTCGCCGCCGTCGCCATTGAGCGCGACGGTTACGTATTTCCGTGTTTCACGCGAAACGTAGTAGCTCGGGACCGCGGATGAATCGGCAAACGGCTCGCCGTAATGTTCGACCAGCGTCGGCAGAATTTCCATCGCGTCCGGCCGCACGATGAACTCGTGATGCTCGGCACCGACGTGTTCAGCGACGCGCCGCGCGTGATGCAACTCACTGAAGTCCTGTTCTTCGAAACCAATCGAGAATGTCTTGACCTTTTCGGAGGACTCCTGGGCCATCAACGCGACGATCGCACTCGAATCTACGCCGCCGGAAAGAAATGCGCCCAACGGAACTTCCGACATTAAGCGCACGCGCACCGCATCGCGGAGCAAATCTACAACGCGCTCGCCGGCTTCTTCTTCACTGATCGAAATCTTGTGCGAGAAATCGAGTTGCCAATAACGCTCGAGTTTCATCTCGCCGTTTTTCCACAACAACGAATGGCCGGGCTCGAGTTTGCGAATCGCCTGGTACGCAGTCAGCGGCGCCGGCACGCAACTGAACGAGAGATAATGATGAATCGCTTCGTAGTTTACATCGCGGCTGACGTCCGGGTGCTGGAGTAAAGCCATGAACTCGGAGCCGAAGACGAGCTGGCCGTTGAGCTGCGCGTACAGCAGCGGTTTTTTCCCCACCCGATCGCGCGCGAGAAAAAGCGACTTCGCTCGCTCGTCCCAGATCGCAAACGCGAACATCCCGCGCAAATACTTAGGACATTCAGTTCCATATTCATCGTAAGCATTAACGATGGCTTCTGTGTCGCTGTCCGTATAAAACTGATGCCCGCGAGTTTCGAGTTGTTTGCGTAGCTCTCGATAGTTATAGATCTCGCCGTTGAAAACAATCCATGCAGTTCGATCGGAATTATGGATCGGCTGATGACCGCTCTTCAGATCGATAATTGAGAGGCGGCGCATTCCGAGTCCGACGCCGTCGCCAAAATAAAACCCGTCGTCATCCGGTCCGCGATGGCGGATCGCGTCGTTCATGCGAGCGAGCAATTCGCGGTCGATCTGCGCGCCATCACTGCGAACAATGCCTGTTATGCCACACATTTGAACTTAATGATGAAGAGTAAACCCCGAGGACGCTTAAACTACGGGCTATGAACGCCTGGCTCGCGTCTATCCTGCACACATGACTTTCTGATCGTGCTGGCCTTAATATTAGCGGACGCCAGTATTCATGTCCAAAATCGAGACCGTTGCGGTCGCCTGACAACCAGGGAAGATGCAAACTTCTGTCCGGGAAACATCGCTGTCTGCAAGCAGACGCCGCTTCAACCTTGGATTTCTCATTGTGGCCGCGGCTATTTTGCATGTTTCGGTAACCCTGACGGTTTTCGCGATCGGCAGATACCAATTGGTTCCCTCGCAGATCTATCCAACCGGTATCGGGAAATTTGCCTTAGATGGAACCATCTATGAAGGCCAGGTCATTGAGTTGAGCAACATCCTCAAAAGCGAGGGCGTGCGCGCCTGGGCCACCTGGCCGACGCAACTACACGTGAGGTTTTATTCAATTCCGCTGGCGTTAGGGTCTCGCTGGATCAGCTTTAACATTCTCACGATCGAGCCGTTGAATTTGATTTACTATCTGGTGATTCTCATTCTCGTCTTCAAGATTGGTGAAGTAGTTTTAGATTATCGCAGCGGCCTGATTGCGGCGACGATCGTCGCGCTGTGGCCGTCATTCCTGCTGCACACAACACAACTGCTCAGAGATCCGTTGCTGATTCTTTCCATGCTCGTTTTGGTTTGGAGTGTGGTCCAATCGCTTCGTCGCGAATTGTCCTGGCGTCGAGGCCTTCTGCTCGGCTTCGCCAGTGTCGCCGCAATCGTATCAATCCGCATCGTAAGGTTGCCTATGTGGTACGTTATCGTCGCCGCCGTGGCCGGAGCAGCGGCGCTGTTGGTCGTACGCGCGGTACAGAGCAGGCACTTCCCCAGGGGAACAACCGCGTTTGCGTTGCTGATTATTGTCGCGGTCGCAATCACGCCGAAGTTTCAGCCTTTCTTTCATAATCAACAGGAATCGCGGATCAGCTCAATCGCGCAGCACGAGGACTTGCAGACGCTTCCCCTTGACGAACAGATCGCCATG